>DESD01000039.1:17708-30364 GCA_002361935.1 Ruminococcaceae bacterium UBA3323
AATGTATTATTGAAAATTTTTAAATAATATGATATAATTAAACTAATTAATCTGTGGTGAAAAGGAAAATATATATGTCTGAAGAATTTGAAAAACTTGACAGTCCGCTTGTTGTTCATAAGGAAACGGATGCTTCCTATCTTGAAACAGCAAATATCGATGTTATGTCAACGGTTAAAAAAGCTGATGAAAACAAGTCAAATCTTGTTCGTCACCGTTTTAAAAAAAAGAAAAAGAAGAGTAAAATTCCTTATTTTATATTGGCTGTTGTTATTGTTGCTTCGGTTTTATGCGGCCTTTATTTCAGCGGAGTTATCGGAAATAGGGAAACAAATACAACCGAACCTTCAACAAAGAAAACCTATGCAGAGGTTCCCGAAAACAGATTTGAAGGAATTATTACAATTAAAGGTTCTTATATCTTTTTCGAGGGTGAAGAGGTTGACGGAACTGCTGAATTAGAACGTATTCTGAAGTATCTTGATACAGACACGGTATTTGTTATTCAGGACGAGGATGCCGATCCTGTATTGCTTTCACAAGAGATTATACCGCTTCTTGATAAATACGGCGTTCAGCACGGTGAGCCGAAATTTATTATATCCAGCGGGCTGAAAAGCAAATATGAAAAAAGCGAAAACCCTTCCTCTGCACCGTCCGAAAATGCTTCCGATAAAAACTGATTATTTTATAAAGGATTTTTATGCGTTTGGATTTTATTGATAAACTCAATTTAGAAGAAAATCTTAAATTAAAAGTTACTGACCTCATAAATTGCAATGAGGTCAGTATTTTGCGTCTTTCAAGGAAATATGCGAACAAAAGAACGGGATGCCTGAAATTCAAAAATGATATAACAAGGCTTGCCTGTGCCGTTAAAGCCTGTGAAATAACCTATAAAAAATATCAGGATAAAGGCATTGACAACAAAATATTTTTTGACACTATGGATGATATAAGAATATGGTGTGAAAACAATAACAATGAAGGCCTGAAAGAGTATAACTGGATTAAGAATCATTTAGGGTTTGAACTTTTTAAAATCGGCAGGCTGCAATTTCAGCTTTTCAGATGCAATAATCCAACTCTGAATTATAAAAAACTTCCCATAAAATACGGAGAGAAGGCAGTTTATATCCATATTCCGCAGGGGGAAAAGCTTGATTATGATGCGTGCCTTGCTTCCATAAACAGTGCAAAAGCATTTTTTAGAAAATATTTTCCGAAATATAATTTTGAATACTTTTTCTGTGAAAGCTGGCTTTTATATGAGAAAAATAAAGAGTTTATGAATAAGGACAGTAACATTATAAAATTTCAGTCTTTATTTAACATTGCGTACTCTGTTGAAGAGGATGCACAGGCTATTGAAAGAATTTTCGGCAAAAAAGAAAGAGATGTTCAATGCTATAAGCAGGAAACATCTCTTCAGAAAGCTGCAAAAGAATATATGCAGTGCGGAGGAAAGCTTGGCATAGGAATCGGCTGTATCAAAGCCTGAGATATTCATTTACCGCAAGTGTATCGCATCGCTCATTGTAGGGATGCCCGTTGTGCCCCCTCACCCAGACAAAAGTAACAGTGTGAATATCAAGCAGCTTTAAAAGCTTTTCCCATAAATCAACATTCAGGGCAGGCTTTTTATCTGCCTTTTTCCAGCCATTTTTTTTCCATGAAAAAACCCATTGCTGATTTATGGCATCGCAAACATATTTTGAATCCGTAGTCAGAGTTACATTACAGGGTTCTTTTAAAGCATTAAGCGCTTCAATAACGGCCGTAAGCTCCATTCTGTTATTTGTTGTATCGGCAGCTGCTCCGCTTATTTCTTTTTCCTTATTACCGTAAACAAGAACAGCACCCCATCCGCCTTTTCCCGGATTGCCGCTGCAGGCACCATCGGTATATATTTCAACATTTTTCATTTTTCAATCACCTTTCGGAATATTTTAGCATTAATTGAGGTAATAATCAATATGTACATCCATTTATATACTAACAGCTTGCTTGACAATTAAGTAATAATAATATATTATATATTTAATTTTGTGAACGGAAAAATATATCAGTAAAGGAGAAAACTTAATGTCAAAACAGAATACACCAAACGATAGAAGTGCCGCAGGAAAACGGAATTCCAAAAAGCGCTATTATACCTATCGCAAGGTAAATAAAAAAACTTCACTCCGCCCGCCGCAGCCTAAGGAGTCTGTTCGTGTTGCATTTCTTGGCGGAATGAATGAAATCGGTAAGAATATGACGGTTTACGAATACAAAAACGACATGTTCATTGTAGACTGCGGTCTTGCTTTTCCGGGAGAGGAACTTCCCGGCGTGGATCTTGTTATTCCTGATTTCACCTATATTGAAAAGAATATAAGCCGAATAAGGGGCTTAATCATTACGCATGGTCATGAAGACCACATCGGTGGTATAGCTTATTTGCTGAAAAAGGCTAATATTCCGATCTATGCAACAAAGCTTACAATCGGTCTTATTAAAGGAAAGCTGAAAGAGCACAATCTTCTTGACAGTGCAAAGCTTGTTGAAATCAAGCCGCACGATAATATCACCCTCGGCTCATTTAATATTGAACTGATTCATGTAAACCATTCTATTCCCGATGCAGTCGGTCTTGCAATAAGGTGCCCTGCAGGTATTCTGATTCATACAGGCGATTTTAAAATTGATACCACGCCTGTAGACGGAGATATGATTGATTTAACACGATTTGCCGAATACGGTAAAAAAGGCGTTTTAGCTCTTTTTCAGGACTCTACAAATGCCGAGCGTCCCGGTTACACAATGAGTGAGAAAACGGTTGGCGAATCCTTTGTCAATCTCTTTCAAAAGGCGGGAAAAAGAAGAATTGTTGTTGCAACCTTTGCTTCAAATATTCACCGCGTTCAGCAGATTATTGATGTTGCAAAACAGTCCAAGAGAAAGGTTGCCGTTGTTGGAAGAAGCCTTGAAAATCTTGTGCAGGTCGGGGAAGAGCTTGGCTATCTGAATGTACCCAAAAATATTCTTATAAACATTGATAATATAAAAAATTATGAAGATGAACACCTTGTTATTATAACTACGGGATCACAGGGTGAGCCGATGAGTGCTTTAACTAAAATGGCTTATGGTGAGCACAGAAAGGTTGCCGTGACCCCTAATGACTACGTTATCATTTCCGCAACACCGATTCCGGGTAATGAAAAAATGGTTGGAAATGTTGTTAATGAACTCATGAAACGTGGTATTGAGGTTATATATGAAAAAATGTATGAGGTTCATGTTTCCGGTCATGCCTGTCAGGAGGAGTTAAAACTTATGATGGGTATTGTAAAGCCCGAATTTTTTATTCCTGTTCACGGCGAACAAAAGCATCTTCAGAAGCATGCTATGCTTGCCGAGTCCATGGGATTTGATAAAAAGAATATTTATGTCGGTAATATCGGTGATTATATAGAAATCTCTGAGGACGGAATTAAGAATCTTGATAATGTTCCGAGCGGCGAGGTTTATGTTGACGGTATAGGTGTCGGTGATGTAGGAAATATTGTTCTTAACGACAGAAAGCGTCTTTCACAGGATGGTTTGATTATTGTTGTTGCTACAATTAATACATCAACAGGCATAATTGAAAGCGGCCCTGATATTGTAAGCCGCGGATTTGTTTATGTTCGTGAAAATGAGGACCTGATGAATTCGGCACGTGATCTTGCCTGCAGGATTATAGATGAAACTTATGACAGAAGATATCATGACTGGAATGCTGTTAAAACCAAGCTTCGTGATGAAATTTCTCATCTTATGTATGAAAAAACAAAACGCAGCCCGATGATATTGCCTGTTCTTATGGAAATATAGGAGGATAAACAATGAAAGTTATATTAAAAGCAGATGTAAAAAGCCTTGGGAAAAAGGGAGAGCTTGTTAATGCTTCAGACGGATATGCAAGAAATTTCCTTTTGCCGAAGGGCTTGGCGGTTGAAGCTAATGCAACAGCTATGAATGATTTTAATAATAAGGAAAATGCAAAAAAATTCCACAAACAGGAAGAAATCAAAGCCGCTCAGGCGGATGCAGATAGGCTTGAGGGCAAAACCTTCAAACTTACCGCTAAGGCAGGAGCAAACGGAAAGCTTTTCGGCTCTGTTAATGCAAAAGATGTTGCAGCCGTAATCAAAAAAGAATTAGGAATTGAAATTGATAAACGCAAGATTTCCATGGATGATATTAAGCAATTCGGCACTGCTGTTGCTGAAATTAAGGTTTATCAGGGAATAACGGCAAAAATTTATGTTCAGGTTTCTGAAGCGTAATAAATTTTAAATATGTATTCGTTTGAAAAATCATACGAACTGTTTATATTGATATCACGCCTTGTCCGGCTGCAACAAGGGTGAATTGTGATTTAATTACTATTTGCAGCGGAAAGGCTATGTGAATTAAAATGCCTGAAAACAATAACATTTCAAATCAGTCACTGCTTCCTTATAATCTTGATGCAGAGCAGTCTGTACTCGGCTCTATTCTTATTGAGCCTAGCTGTATGGAGCTTATAATTGATAGAATTAAGGCTGAATATTTTTATCTTCCGCAGAATCAGAAGATTTTCAGCTCTATGGTAACAATGTATGCCGGATCAAAAGCACAGATAGATCCTGTTGTTATTGCCGATATGCTTGTAAAAGAAGGTCTTTATGATGATGCCGGCGGAAGAGAATATCTGTTAACCTTAAGAGACAGCGTTCCGTCTACTGCCAACATTGAAGCATATGCCAAAATCGTTGAAGAGCAGTATTATTTAAGAACGCTTATCACGGTTTCCAATAAAATTATAAGCGAGGCTCAGAGCGGCGAAACTGATGTTAACGACCTTCTTGCTTCGGCAGAACAGCAGATTTATGACATCAGCCGCGGCAAAGAAATAAGCGGTCCGAAAAAGATTTCCGATGTTATTATTAATGATGTTTATGATAATCTTTACAAGATTACCGGCGAAGATAAAGAGCAATACAAAGGTGTATCAACAGGCTTTTCAACGCTTGATAAATACATAACAGGTCTTAATAAATCTGATTTTATTCTTATCGGTGCCCGTCCTGCTATGGGTAAAACCTCTTTTGCTCTTAATCTGGCACAAAACGTAACAATGTACGGCAAAAAGAAATGCATATTCTTTAGTCTTGAGATGTCAAAAAAGCAGCTTGCTGACCGACTTCTTGCTTCGTTTGCCGGTATTCCCAGCCAAAAGCTTTTAACCGGTGAACTTGATAAGGATGAGTGGGCAAGACTTGGTAATGCTGCCGGCGCATTTAATGATGTTGAGCTGTATCTTGATGATACCGCCTCAATAACCGTGCCGGAAATTAAATCAAGAGTTATGAGAATGAAAAATGTTGATATCATTATTATCGACTATTTAAGCCTTATTCAGTCTGCTACAAAACGGGATAACAGGGCCCAGGAGGTTTCCGAAATTACAAGGCATTTAAAAATGCTTGCCAAGGACCTTATGATACCTGTTGTATGCTGTGCGCAGCTTAACCGCGGAACTGAAGGACGAGGAAAAAGCCATAAGCCTCAGCTTTCTGATTTAAGAGAATCCGGCTCTATTGAGCAGGATGCCGATATTGTAATGTTCCTCTATCGTGAAGAATATTATAAAGGCGAGCTTGATGAAGAAAAGCAGGAGGATGTTGATATTTCAAAAACAGAGCTTATTGTAGCCAAAAACCGTCACGGTCCTACAGGCTCAATTGAAATGACATTTGATAAGGAATTTACAAGATTCAGAACAATAGACAGAAAATATGAAGACTGATTTGTTTGACAGAATTAATGCTGAAAATTTTATTTCCGAAAATGATGTTATTCTTATAGCACTTTCGGGTGGAGCAGATTCCGTATTTCTGACCGAATATTTGAAATCTGTAAAAGATAAATATTCTTTAACTCTTAAAGCCGCTCATATTGAGCATGGTATAAGAGGGCTGGAGAGTTTAAGCGATTGCCGATTTGTAGAAGAATACTGTAAAAATAGCGGTATAGAATGCTTTACCCTTCACATAAATGCGCCTGAAGAAGCAAAACAGGCGGGTACAGGCATTGAAGAATACAGCAGAAACAGAAGGTATGCATTTTTCAATTCTATAGACTGCGATAAAATAGCAACGGCTCATACCTTGTCGGATAATATTGAAACACTTGTATTCCGGCTTATCAGAGGAACTTCCGTAAAAGGGCTTTGCGGTATTCCGCCTGTCAGAGAAAAAATTATCAGACCGCTTTTGGATTTATCCGGTGAAGAAATAAGAAATTATCTTGACGAAAACAATATAAGCTATTGCATTGATTCAACAAACGAATGCAATGAATACAGCAGAAATCACATCCGAAACAACATTATTCCGCTTTTTTCTAAATTGAATGAAAGCTATGAAACATCTTTTAAAAGGCTTTTTGAAAGCCTGAATGAGGATAATGATTTTTTGGAATCTGAAGCAAACAACTGTTTTGACAAAGTATTTAACAATAATGCAATTGATATAAATGCTTTAGTCAGCTATCACATTTCTGTTATCAAAAGGGTTATAATAAAGTATTTTGCCAAGAATAATATTTCTTTGAATGAATTTAAAATCAACGGAATTCTTAATCTGCTGAATCATTCGGGAAGAATGCAGATAAGCGGCGGCATTTATGCCGTTTCCCATAAAAATCTTCTGCGAATCGTAAATTATGACAATCAAATAAAAAACTGCAAATTTGTTCTTTCAAAAGAAGTATGCAGCTTTAATGAATTTTTAAATAAATGTGAATTATGCGGCAAAAAGTTTGATTTTTACTGCGACTGTGATAAAATAGTTGGCAGTATTGCAGTTCGTCCAAGACAGAGCGGAGATAAAATTTCCCCTGCAAACAGAGGCTGCACAAAATCATTGAAAAAGCTTTTTAATGAGCTTAAAATCCCTGCAGAAATCAGGGATTTTGTACCCGTTATAACAGATGATAACGGTATTATCGGCATTTACGGATATTGTGTTGATGAAAGAGTAAAAGTAACTGACTCAACAAAGAATGTTTTAATCCTGAATGCTGACCTTGTCTACACGGAGGATAATCTTTAATGAATAAAAACATATCAAGGAATGCTAAATCAATTATTATTTGCTTAATTACCTTCAGTCTTTTTCTGACGGCTTTCTATTTTCTGAATAACGGTGATAAGCAGGAACTTAAATACAGTGAAATCGTCAGTATGTTTAAAAACAATGAGGTTCAGACCTTTGAACTTGACTTGACAACCGGAGCAATGGTTTACAATACTTTTAAAGATCCAAAAACTCCGAAGAAGTACAATGTTAAAAGTGTTTCCATATTTCTTGACGATGTCAGAGAAAGTATAAATGCATATAATGAAGCCAACCCGGATAATCAGATAAGCTTTAACTATAAGGTTACGAATTCAAGAAGCTGGATATTAAGCCTTCTTCCGATTCTTATTTCTGTTGGCGGATTAATTTTCTTCGGCTGGTTTATTATGAAGAAAATGGGCGATTCAATGAACGGGGAGGCCAGCAGATCCCTTGGCTTCGGAAAAGTTAAGGCAAAGGTTGCCAATGAAAATAAAGACTCAAAAACCTTTAATGATGTTGCCGGCTGTGATGAAGAAAAAGCCGATCTTGAAGAGCTTGTTGATTTTCTCAGAGATCCGAATAAATTTACCGAACTTGGTGCAAGAATTCCCAAAGGCGTGCTTCTTGTAGGCCCTCCCGGAACTGGTAAAACGCTTCTTGCCAAGGCTGTTGCAGGAGAAGCAGGTGTTCCTTTTCTTTCCATTTCCGGATCGGATTTCGTTGAAATGTATGTCGGTGTAGGTGCAAGCCGTGTAAGAGATTTATTTAATCAGGCAATGAAAAAAGCGCCTGCCATTGTTTTCATTGATGAAATTGACGCTGTCGGCAGGCACAGAGGAACCGGAATGGGCAACGGCAATGATGAAAGAGAGCAGACCCTCAATCAGCTTCTTGTTGAAATGGACGGCTTCGGAACAAATACAGGTGTTATTATTATGGCTGCAACAAACCGTCCCGATGTTCTTGATCCCGCACTTTTAAGACCCGGCCGATTTGACAGACAGATTACTGTAAATAAACCTGATTTAAAGGGCAGAGAGGACATTCTTAAGGTTCATGCAAGAAATAAGCCGCTTGCTCCTGATGTTGATTTCAGCGATGTTGCTAAAAATACAATCGGTTTTACAGGTGCTGATCTTGAAAATCTTTTGAATGAGGCCGCATTACTTGCTGCAAGACGTCAAAAGCACGCTATTAGTGCTGCCGATATTCAAGATTCCAGCACAAAGGTAATGATGGGTGCCGAAAAGAAATCCCATAAATACAGTGAAAAGGCTAAAAAGCTTACTGCTTACCACGAAGCAGGACACGCCGTGGTTTCCTATTATCTTGAATACTGCGATCCTGTTCAGGAAATTTCCATTATTCCAAGAGGTCTTGGGGCAGGCGGATATACGATGTATCAGCCTCAGGAGGAAAACTATACCTCTAAAAATGAAATGCTCAGTTCGCTTGTTTCTTTACTTGGCGGCCGTGTTGCCGAAGAGATTTCACTTGAAGATATTTCAACAGGTGCTTCAAATGACTTGCAGCGTGCAACAGATATCTGCCGTGATATGGTTGCTAAATATGGTATGAGTGATGATATCGGTCCTGTTGTTTACAGCGACGAAAATCAGGAGGTATTTCTTGGAAGAGATTACGGTCATGTAAACAATTACAGTGAAGCAACTTCTGCAAGAATTGATGCAGAAATCGAAAGAATGATGCGTAACGCCTATGATTTAACTAAGAATATTCTTACAACACATAATGATAAGCTTGTTCTTGTTGCCGAAACTCTTTTGGATCGTGAAAAGATTTCCAAAGAAGAATTTGAAGCTCTTATGAAAACAGGTGCACTTCCTGTTGAAGAGGAGAATGAACCGAAAAAATCAAATGATGAAAAAACTGAAATTGCTGATGAGAAAGCCGATAAAATAGAAACGGATGTTTCAGAAGATGCCGCTGAAGATACAGTTGATGTTGCTGAAGAGTCATCCGATAATGATACGGTTACAGCAGAGGACGTGTCTGAAGAAATCAGCGAAGAAAGCAAAGAAAATAGTGATTAATTTTAAGGGAGCGGGATAAAATAATCCCGCTCTGTTGTTTTTTTGAGCACAAGTAGACAAATTTTTATTGTTGTGTTATAATTACTAAATCTTGACAAAAATGCAATGTATTTAGTAATATATATACATTATATTGATACTTAACTTTTTTCGGAGGTTAAAATGGCTAAGAAAAACGAATACGGCAATGATAGTATTAAATCGCTTAAGGGCGCAGATCGTGTAAGAAAAAGACCGTCTGTTATTTTCGGCTCAAACGATATACTCGGATGCCAGCATTCAATTTTTGAAATAATGTCAAACTCAATAGATGAGGCAAGAGAGGGCAGGGGCAACAAAATTGTTGTAACAAAGTTTGAAGACGGCTCCGTTGAAGTGCAGGATTTCGGTGCAGGTATTCCCGTTGATTTTAACAAAGCTGAAAATGAATACAACTGGAAGCTTCTTTTTTGCGAAATGTATGCAGGCGGCAAATATGATGATGAGGCTGATAACTATGAATATTCACTTGGTTTAAACGGCCTCGGCTTATGTGCAACCCAGTATGCTTCCGAATATATGGATGCAGAAATTCATGCCAACGGCTATTGCTATACGCTTCATTTTGAAAAAGGTGAAAATGTCGGAGGATTGCATAAAGAACCTTACAGCAAAAAGGATACGGGTTCAAGAATAAGATGGAAGCCGGATTTAGAGGTGTTTACTGCCATAAATGTACCTGCTGAATTTTTTCATGAAACCATGAAAAAACAGGCTATTGTCAATGATGGCATTACATTTATATTTAAAAACCAGGTTGGCACAAAGTTTGAAACAACCGAATATTGCTATCATAACGGTATCCGTGATTATGTAAAAGAGCTTGCAGGGGATACTGCATTTACTACACCGCAGTATTGGGAATGCGACAGAGTCGGTAAGGACAGAGAGGATTTAAGCGAATATAAGCTGAAAATCAAAGCCGCTCTTTGCTTTTCTTTAAAAACTCAGCTTAAAGAATATTACCATAATTCAAGCTTTCTTGAGCATGGCGGTTCTCCCGAAAAAGCGTTTAAGAGCGCTTTTGTGAATCAGATCAATACTTATCTTAAAGCGAATAATAAGTACACAAAATCAGATTCTCAGATTAATGTTCAGGATATTGAGGATATACTTATTTTTGTTGTATCTTCTTTTTCCACGCAAACCTCATATGAAAACCAGACCAAGAAATCCATAACCAATAAATTTATTCAGGATGCCATGACGGATTTCTTCCGCAAACAGCTTGAAGTATATTTTATTGAAAATAAGCTTGAGGCCGAAAAAATTGCCGATCAGGTCTTAATCAATATGAGAAGCCGTGTTAAGGCTGAAAACACAAGAAAAAGCTTAAAAAATACGCTTCAGACTAAAATGGATATGACGAATCGTATTCAAAAATTTGTTGACTGCCGTTCAAAAGATGTAAATGAAAGAGAAATCTTTATTGTAGAGGGTGACTCGGCACTTGGTGCCTGCAAACAGGCAAGAGATGCTAACTTTCAGGCAATTATGCCTATAAGAGGTAAAATACTGAACTGTCTTAAATGCGAATACGACAAAATTTTTAAAAGTGAAATTATAACAGATTTAATTAAGGTTCTTGGCTGCGGTGTTGAGGTTCGCTCAAAGGCCGCAAAGGGTCTGTCTGAATTTGATATGAATAATTTTCGTTGGAGCAAGGTGCTTATTTGTACCGATGCCGATGTAGACGGTTTTCATATCAGAACTCTTGTTTTAACAATGATATACCGTCTTATGCCCCAGCTTATAGAGCAGGGAAAGGTGTTTATAGATGAATCTCCGCTTTATGAGGTTACCTGTAAGGATCAGACTTATTTTGCATATAATGAAATGGAAATGGACAGGATTAAGGAAGAAATCGGCAATCAGAAATATACTGTTCAGCGGTCCAAGGGTCTTGGCGAAAACGAAGCTGATATGATGGCTTTAACAACCATGAATCCTGCTACAAGAAGGCTGATTCTTGTTACGCCCGATGAGGCTGAAAAAACATCGCAGATTTTTGATTTGCTTCTCGGAGATAATCTTGAGGGAAGAAAACAGTATATTACAGATTTCGGCAATCTTTATATAGATGCCGCTGATGTCAGTTAAGGAGGTAAATTATTATGGCAAGACGAAAAAAGAATACGCCAGATGATAGCAGCGCCCTTAACGAAAATGTGCATATTGAAAATGCCGGCACAGTAACAAGTGAAATCATTACAAATACATTAATCAATAACTTTATGCCGTACGCAATGAGTGTCATTTTATCCCGTGCCATTCCTGAAATAGACGGCTTAAAGCCATCACACAGAAAATTGCTTTATACAATGTATAATATGGGATTGCTTAAGGGCGGTACAATTAAAAGCGCCAATATTGTTGGCAGAACCATGCAGCTTAATCCGCACGGTGATGCTTCTATTTATGAAACAATGGTGCGTCTTTCAAGAGGAAACGAATCCCTTTTATATCCTTTTGTTGAATCAAAGGGCAATTTTGGTAAAGCATATTCAAAAAATATGATGTATGCTGCTTCAAGGTATACCGAAGCAAAGCTTGCACCTATCTGCAAGGAACTTTTTGATGACATTGACAAGGATACTGTTGATTTTGTAGATAACTATGACAACACAATGAAAGAGCCGCGCCTTCTTCCTGTAACATTCCCTTCTATTTTGTGTAATGTTACCACAGGTATTGCTGCAGGTATGGCTTCTTCCATTGCATCTTTTAACCTGAAAGAAATCTGCGAAACAACGATTGCAATTATGAAAAATCCCGAGCATGTTGTTTCCGATACTTTGATTGCTCCCGATTTTGTAGGCGGAGGCTATATCCTTTATGATAAGGACGAGCTTGAAAAAATTTATGCAACGGGCAGAGGCTCTGTTAAAGTTCGTTCTAAATACACTTATGATAAATCCTATAACTGTATTGACATTACGGCAATACCGCCAACCACAACCTCTGAAGCTGTGATTGACAAGGTTATAGAACTCGTTAAGGCTAATAAGATCAAAGAAATTTCGGATATCCGTGATGAAACGGATTTAAAGGGTCTTAAAATAACGATTGATTTAAAAAGAGGCGTTGATCCGGATAAGCTTATGGCAAGGCTCTATAAATCAACACCGCTTGAGGATTCCTTTTCCTGTAATTTTAATGTACTTATTAACGGCGTTCCGAAGGTAAGGGGAGTCAGAGAACTTCTTGATGAGTGGATAGCATTCAGATTAAACTGTATTAAAAGAAGAATTAATTTCAGTCTTGAAAAAAAGAGAAAGCAGCTTCATCTTTTAAAAGGTCTTTCCAAAATTCTGCTTGATATTGATAAAGCAATTAAAATTGTAAGGGAAACGGAAAGTGAATCCGAGGTTGTTCCAAATCTTATGATTGGATTCGGAATTGACGAAATACAGGCTGAATATGTTGC
>DESD01000010.1 GCA_002361935.1 Ruminococcaceae bacterium UBA3323
TTCAAATTGACATTAAAAATAAAATTTCTAAAAAGTTTGTTGTGTTTTATAAAAAATAAAAAGTCTAAAATTAGACTGGATAGCTAATTTCAAACTTTTTATAATAAAGATGCCATCAGATAAAAGCTTTTACTAAACAGCTTTGTAATCAATTAACTTTATTCTGAGATTTTCCGTTTAAGTAGCATCTAAGATTATCTTCTAGTATGCCAACAAGCCTTGCTCTGGTTTCCTTTGCTGCCCAGGCAATATGCGGCGTAATAATACAATTCTTTGCCGTAAGTAGCGGATTATCGCTTTTTGCCGGTTCAGCACTCAATACATCAACTGCCGCACCATTGATTTTATCTCTATTAAGTGCATCAGCCAAAGCCTGCTCATCAACAACAGGACCTCTTGATGTATTAATCAGAACGGCAGATTTCTTCATTTTTGAAATTGTAACTTCATTAATTAGGCCTGTTGTTTCCGGAGTAAGAGGACAGTGGCAGGTAATATAATCCGATTTTTCCAGCAGTGTATTCAAATCTGTATTTTCAGCCGTTTTAAAGCCGTTTAAATCCTTTTTTGTTCTCGAATTCACAAGTATCTTCATTCCGAATGCTTCTCCGATTTCAGCCACCCTTGAGCCAATAGAGCCAAATCCGATTATTCCAAGTATTTTGCCGTTAAGCTCAGAAAGGGGAGCATTCCAATAACAGAAATCCGGGCAGGAACACCAACCGCCGCTATGAACGGACGCCGAATGCAAATCAACCTGATTGGCAAAATGCAAAATAAAAGCAAAAACCTGCTGCGCAACTGCGTTTGTAGAATACGCAGGAATGTTGCAAACGGTTACTCCGTTATCAGCGGCAGCTTCAAGATCAACAACATTATATCCTGTTGACTGCAGACCGATATATTCAAGCTCAGGTGCAAGTGAATCAAGTTCCTCTTTACCTAAAACCGTTTTATTTATAATTAAGATTTCTGCGCCCTTCGCTCTGTTAACAACATCGCTTTGTGCAGTTCTTTCATATATAACAACATCATCTGCGTAATTATATAAAAAATCCCAGCTCAAATCTCCCGGGTTGGTTGTATGCGCATCAAGAATAACAATTTTCATAATTTCACCCTTAGTATATAGTATAGTCTAAATTATATCCCTCTAAATGCAATTTTGCAATATTTTATTGCGATTAAACGCAATATATTATATAATGAATCATACATATTATTGGTGATTTTATGAAAAGAGTGCTGATAATATTAATTGTTTTTGTTTTTACATTTGCTTCCTGCTTTGGGATTAATGCTTTACTTGAAAAAACAAATGCTGTTCATTCTAATTATATTAAGAGCAAATATAACATTGTTCTTGATGCAGGACACGGCGGAAAAGATGCAGGTACTTCGGCAGCAGACGGAACTGCTGAAAAAGACATAAATCTTGGAATTGTACTTAATCTTTATGACTTTCTTATGTTCTGCGGAGTAAATACCTACGCAATAAGAAACGATGACAGCGAATACTATCCAAGCGGATCAGATAAAAACCGATCTGACTTATACAACAGGCTTGATTATGTAAACAGCATAGATAATTCCATTCTGGTTTCTATTCATCAAAATCATTTTGAGGATACATCGGAGTGGGGGATGCAGGTTTGGTATACTGCAAATGAGCAATCAAGCGAATTTCTTGCTAACAGTATTCTAAGCATAACAAAATTATTTTTACAGCCGGAAAATCAACGATTAAACAAGGTTTCCGACAGCAGCTATTACATATTGTATAAAGCAAGCGTTCCGTCAGTTATGGTAGAATGCGGTTTTATGAGTAATGTTGAAGAAAACAACAAATTAAAAGATGATAGCTATCAGAAGCAATTAGCCTATACAATTACAATGGGTATAAACACATATATGAATAATGAATAAAGGAATTTAAATTATGGCAAAATCAAAATCTGTCTATGTTTGCAGCGAATGCGGCTTTGAAAGTGCAAAATGGTATGGAAAATGTCCCGAATGCGGCGAATGGAATACAATGTCAGAGGAGTTATCATCCGTTTCATCAGGCAAAGGAAACGGTGTTAAAAAATCGCTTTCAAGTGTTCAAAAGGTAATGAGATTAAATGAAATCACAGGGGATGTTGAAAAAAGAATTTCAACAGGAATTAAAGAATTTGACCGGGTTCTCGGCGGCGGTATTGTGATTGGAAGTCTTGTGCTTATAAGCGGCGATCCCGGCATCGGCAAATCAACTATTCTCCTTCAAATCTGTGAATATCTCGGCAAAGATAAATTTGTGTTATATGTAAGCGGTGAGGAATCGGCAAACCAGATTAAGCTTCGTGCAAACAGGTTGGGCGTGTTTACCGAAAATCTTGCCATTCTTCCGCAAACCGATGTAGGAACAATTGTTGAAACAATACGGTCAGAAAAACCGGATATTGTCATCATAGACTCTATTCAGACAATGATTTATGATGAATGCTCCTCATCAGCAGGATCTGTAACACAGGTCAGGGAATGTACAAATATTTTTATGCACACAGCAAAATCCTTTGGAATACCTATATTCGTGGTTGGTCATGTTAATAAGGATGGTGCCATTGCGGGCCCGAAAGTGCTTGAGCACATAGTGGATACAGTTCTTTACTTTGAAGGAGAGCGCAATTACTCTTACAGAATTTTAAGAGGCGTTAAAAACCGTTTTGGCTCAACCAATGAAATCGGTGTTTTCCAAATGCAGCAGAATGGGCTTCATGAGGTTGAAAATCCATCGTTATTGATGCTTTCCGGAAGACCTAAAAACACAAGCGGAACCTGCGTTGCCTGCGTTATGGAAGGGTCAAGGCCGATTCTTGCCGAGGTTCAAGGGCTTGTTACTGCAACAGGCTTTGGTACACCAAGAAGAATGAGCACAGGCTTTGATTATAACCGAATGGCTATGATCTTAGCTGTTCTGGAAAAAAGGGCAGGCTATTATTTTAATAATATGGATACATATATCAATGTTGTCGGCGGTTTGAGATTGGATGAACCATCTGCTGATTTAACAGTTGCCATGGCGCTTGTTTCGTCATTAAAGGATATGCCTGTAAATGAAAAGGTTATAGCATTCGGAGAAATCGGGCTGGCAGGAGAAATTCGGGCAGTAAGTAACTGTGAACAGCGTGTTTTCGAAGCTTACAGGCTTGGATTTGAAAGATGTATAATTCCATTTCATAATTATAAAGGCTTGTCTAAAGAACTTAAAGTAAATGTAGATATTGTTCCTGTAAGAACAATCCGTGATGCCTTTAAAGCATTAACAGAGGATTAGTATAAATACAAAAAAGCTGCCCCGTAGGGCAGTTTTTTTAGAGTATTGACATTCTTAAAAAAACTTGGTACAATTATACAAAATAAATATTT
>DESD01000042.1:0-436 GCA_002361935.1 Ruminococcaceae bacterium UBA3323
CTGCTTGATATAAAGCTCATACTTTTCTGCTTCGGCAACCTTGCCCCAGGAAAGTTTGATTGTTCCGTTTGCATTTACGGCCGCTTTCAAAACCGGTGTTTTAAGTCCTGTTGCTTTTATTGTTTCGGTTTTCGTTGCATTACACTTTGTACAGGTGTAGGTTTTAACGCCTGCTGTTGTGGCAGTCGGTGCTTTCGTTACCTTGCCTGCATCATAGCTGTGTCCTGTGGCAGGAACAGCTTTCTGTGCAGTAATTACAGCATTACATACCGAACAATGCGAGCCTGCTGTTTTTCCTGCCTTTGTACAGGTTGCAGCTACTGCTTTGTCTGTTACTGCTTTATGGCCTGTTGCCTTTATAGTTTCTGTTTTAGTTGCTTTACATATTGTGCAGGTATAGGTTTTAACACCATTTGCCGTGCAGGTTGCTGCTTTG
>DESD01000042.1:765-976 GCA_002361935.1 Ruminococcaceae bacterium UBA3323
CGTTGCAGGAATCGTTTTCTGTGCTGTGATTACAGCATTACATACTGAACAATGCGAGCCTGCTGTTTTTCCTGCCTTCGTACAGGTTGCAGCTACCGCTTTGTCTGTCACTGCTTTATGGCCTGTTGCCTTTATTGCTTCTGTTTTAGTTGCTTTACATATTGTGCAGGTATAGGTTTTAACACCGTTTGCCGTGCAGGTTGCTGCTTTG
>DESD01000042.1:1286-33672 GCA_002361935.1 Ruminococcaceae bacterium UBA3323
CGTTGCAGGAATCGTTTTCTGTGCCGTGATTACAGCATTACATACTGAACAATGCGAGCCTGCTGTTTTTCCTGCCTTTGTACAGGTTGCGGCTACTGCCGGATCCTTTACTGCTTTATGAGATATTGTTTTAATTTCTGCAGAATCCTTTTTACCGCACAGCGTACAGGTTCTTTCTTTTTTACCGGCTTCAGAACAGGTTGCTTCCTTTACAATTACCCAATCTCCATATGTATGGGTCCATTTCAGTTCCTCTCCACCGCAATTGCTGATGGTGTTTTTTTCACAAGCCTTAACATTTGCCGTTGAAGACAAATGTATTCCGCAGCCGTCTGAGCTTGTGCATTTGCCATCAGCCGATGCATGTGCACCTGCTTTGCTGCCGGATACTGTATTTCCCGTAATGGAAGCCACAGTTGCTCCGGTTACATATATTCCGTCCCCGGTTCCGTTTGCCACCGTATTATTGTTTATCGTGTTTATATTACCTTTTGAAGCAACATATATACCGTTTTTACTGTAACTTCTTATTTCATTATTGTTTACTGCAGAAGCAACAGCTGTTGATGACAAGTGTATTCCGCAGCCATCCGAGCTTATGCACACTCCGTCAGTCGATGCATGTGTTCCTGCCGAAATGCCTGAAGCGGTATTTCCTGTAATGGAAGCTACGGTTGCTCCGGTTACATATATTCCGTCACCGCTTCCGCTTTCCACCGTATTATTATCTATTGAGTTTATGGTATTCTTTGATGCAACATATATACCGTTTTTACTGTAATTGCATATTGCATTATTGTTTACAGCAACGGCAGTTGCTGTTGATGACAAATGTATACCGCAGCCATCTGAGCTTACACACGCACCATCAGCTGATGCACACGTTCCTGCTGTGCATCCGGATACTGTATTTTCCGTAATAGAAGCCACAGTTGCTCCGGTTACATATATTCCGTCGCCGGTTCCGTTTTCTACTGTATTATTCTCTATTGTATTTACTTTATTTTGTGATGCAACATATATACCGTTTTTACTGTAATTCTTTATTATGTTGTTGTTTATTGCTGTTACAACCGCAGTTGATGCAAAATGCATGCCGCAGCCGTCTGCACTTACACATTCTCCATCCGTTGATGCAGCGGTTCCTGCCTTGCAGCCGGATATCGTATTTCCCGAAACAGTTCCCACAGCTGCTCCGGTTACATATATTCCGTCTCCGGTTCCGTTTGTCACTGTATTATTATTTATTGTATTTACAGCACATTGAGAAGCTGCAAATATACCGTTTTCACCATAGTTTTTTATAATATTATTATTTAAAACAACATTATTTGCATATTCTTCTATTCTTTCGGTTGGTTCTTCATTGTTATTATCCATATAACTTCCGGCTTTTGTAGCGTAAATACCATAGCTGCCTTTTTTTGAGGATAAATCAATGCTGTTATTGCTGACATTAACATCAGAACCTGCACTTACCATAATTCCCTTGGAATATTTTCCCTCAATCACATTATCTTTAACCGTGCAGCTGTCAAAAGCATAGCACCAAATTGCTGCATTATCACCGAATTCACGGGTGTTTCTGCAGGTATTTCCCAAAATATTAATATTCTGATTGTGGTTGCCTTGCAGCGTATGATGATTTCCGATTGCAGACGGAACATTAAGAAATGTACATTGACTTATTGTAATATTTCTGCATACAGTGGAATCCGATGCGTAAACGCCGTTCCAACCGGACAGCGCTATATCAATCTGCAATGCCTCTCCTTCTATTTCCTCCTTGGTGGCATCACCGTAAAATCCGTCGAAAGAGCAGTTTTCAATAACAACATCGCTGCAGCCCGACAATTCAAGCATATGGCCTTCAAAAACATTCTTAAACTGAACATTTGAAATATGAATATTTTGAGCATGACCAAGGTTTACAAGATTCAGTCCGTTGGTGGATTGGCTTCCGTTTCCGTCAAGCGTACCGTTTTGTATTGTTATATTTTCGGAAAGTGTGTAGCCGCCGTCATTTCTCTCTCCGTTTAAATCACAATTCTGAAAAATATTCTGATTAACCGATGCTCCTGTTCTTATAAGCGTAGAGCCGTTAAGATCAATAATGGTGTTTGAACGGATTCTTAAGGCTCTGTTTGGCTCTTCAAGCGTTCCCGAAGTTGTTATATAAATCATTTTATCTTTTGGAAATACAACATGAATAATGTTGCTGCCGTTTGATTGAACCAAAGCCTCTTCAATGCTCAGGAAATTCGAGTAGGCATCCTCTTCATTCGTACTTAACTCTAAATTTATTGTTGTCTCATTACTTTTTATTTCATCAGTACCGGCAAATGAAATAACCGGTGAAGTACAAAGCATAATTAAAAATGTAAAAACAGAAATAACTTTTTTAATCAATTTAATCATAATTATATGAACCTCCAAAATATAAAATAAATCAACTGCTTAAAATTTATTTGCCTGCCCTTCTTGCTGCAAGCTCAGAAGCAATTTTTGCTTTCTTTTCGCCTACAATATCATATTTAAACATAGGAATGGTTGAAAGAAGTGCGAGAATGCCCGGCATAACCGTGTATGCAAAGAAGATAACATCCTTTGTGCCCACATCAAAGCCTGCTGCAGTGCCCGCCGTAATCTGTGCAACCGTATCGGAATAGCCTGAGAACTGAACAAATACAAGACCAAGCGCTGTGCCGAGCGCAAGACAAACCTTGATTGTAAGAGTAAGAACGGAATAAGCCGCACCCTCCATACGCTTACCGGTTTCATATTCATAATAATCAACGCAATCCGCAGTCATAATCATCGGCATAAGCGTTACTGCGCCGAACTGCAGACCGATAAGGAACAGGAAGAGATAGAAAAGAACCGTAAGCACCATGTTTTCAGGATTTCTGAACCAGAAAAAGCCTACGATAAACGAAAGAACCGAAACAGCAAATCCATAGAAGGACATTATGAGATAAACCTTCTTTTCGCCGAGCTTTTTAATAAGAACAGGGCAGATTGCCATGCTTACCATTGAACCGATAGCTGTTACAATACCGAGCACAGCAACCAAATTCTGACTTCCGAGAAGAACATTTGCAGCCTGAACCTGAATACCCATCGCCATCTGTCTGCCGAAGCCAAGGAAATAGGAAATGATAACAAGCATAAGCGGCTTATTATTTTTAAGCGCATTAATCATATCCTTTGTTGTTGTTTTTTCACCGGAAACATATGGCACTCTTTCCTTATTCAGCATTGGAATCAGTGCGAACAGAACACAGCCGAGAACTGCAGTTAACACTGCGGTCCAGAAATATTCGCCGCCGATCATCGGTGTATCTGTTTCGCCCTCAAAGCCGATAACCTGCGAACCGCCGGGAACAATGAGGCAAACAACAGGCACAACAACAACACAGGCGGAAAAGCCTATCTGCTTGAATGTATTTGAAATTGAAACTACGTTTGTTCTTTCGGTTGGATTCGGAGTTAACACCGAAGCAATACCCTGAGAAGGAACATCCCCCAAAGTCATTGCAAGGCTCCAGATAAGATATGTAACAAAAATCCAAACATAGGTAAGCGTTTTATTGTCCTTGAAAGGAACATCAATAAACACAACCGCCGTAAATACAAGAAGCGGAATGATGGAATACATAATCATGGATTTGAACTTGCCATGCCTGCTCTTGGAACGATCTACCAAATTGCCGACAATGGGATCGAAAACAGCGGAAACAATTTTAGCTATTAAAATAAGAATGCCTACTACGGCAATATCTGCGCCGAGAATAGAAGCATCAAATTCTGCCTGATACGAATTTAAAAGACCCACAATTGCCTGAAAGCCGAAAAGGCCAAGCGAATATGCGGCAATCTCTTTAAAATTCATATGCTTTTGTGTTGTAACATCTGCCATAAATAAAAACCTCCGTTTTTAAATACATAATATTTTAATCTTTAAAAATTTCACTGAATATATCTATATCCGCAGCCTTCATAACTGCGCTGAACAGCCTGCTGCCGTTTACGGGAAAAAGCTTTCCGAAAATGTTCATGGCATGGGCGTCTATTCCGTGAATCTGAAGTGCCTGCTTATGTTCAATGCCAAACATAATCATTTTAACCATTAAATCGCAGTCTGTTGAAATCATGTCAATCAGCTTTTGCCCCTTTTCACTTTCGGCAGACTGATTTCTCATAATATCGGTTTTTGTGAAGCCCGGGCATACAAGTCCGACATAGAGTTTTCCCCTGTATTCCTCCCTCATAGCTTCGGTAAATGCTTTTAACGCTGCCTTGGAAGCCGAATAAGATGAGGTTCCCGCAAGACTCATAAGCGAAGCAGACGAATCAATATTAATTACTGCTCCGTTTTCGCTTTTCAGAAGAAACGGCATAAGCGCCTTAATAGAATATACAGCAGAATAAAAATTGATATTCATAACATTTTCTATTTCTTCTGTTTCATATCTGTCTGTCCTTTTAAACTTAGGAAGAATGCCTGCATTATTTATCAGAACATCAACCTCCGCCCCGTTTTCGGCAAGCTCATCAGCAAAGCGTTCCCAGTTTTCACGTTGCGAAACATCAAAAAGCTTATATGTAAACTGCTCTGCGTAGCTTGGACCCAATTCCTCAATGAATTTTTTAATCTTCGGCTCGCTTCGGGCAATACCGATAACATTGCAGCCATGCTTTTTAATAAGTGCCGCCGCAATTCCTGCACCCATACCGCCGGACGCTCCCGTTACAATACAGGTTTTCCCCTTTAACCAGCAAGGCATTTCTTACTCCTCCTAACAAAAAATAACCTGTGTCTATTATACAGTAAAAGACACAGGTTTACAATAAAAAATTACTTTTTTCTGCATATGGGGTACCATTGACAATCTGCACATATTTTTGATATATCGCCAATGCCGAATTCCGCAGTAAGCCTGTCAAAGCGGCATACCTTTTCCTGATCCCGGCATACACCGTTAATCAGATTCGGGCAGAAAGCGCAGATATCGTCTGCTTCGGAAACAATTTCATAATCCTCTCCGCCCATAAAACGTTCCTTAATGCTTTTCATATTCCGGCAGAATTCCTTGCTGTAACCGCTTCCGCCAAAACGCGGAAGGCAGTTTAAATGATGTGCTCTAAGCCTTAACATATTTATTGAGCCTTTTGCAAAGAAGCGTTGCAATTGCAATTTTTACAATATCGGGAATGATAAACGGCACAACGCACATAGAGAGAGCCGCACCGACTGTAACGGAATCCGCACCATTGCTGTTATTATAAATAACATACCACGCTGTTCCGAAAGCATAGCACACAGCAATGCCGAGAAACATGGAAAGTGCATAAACCCAGATTTTTTTACCGAGCAGCTTAACCATTAATCCAACGATAACCGCCGTAAAAATAAAGCCTATAATATAGCCCCCTGTTATACCGAACAGCACACCGACACCCGATGAAAAGCCTGCAAAAACAGGAACACCGATTAAGCCGAGCAAAATATAAGAAATAACTGTAAGCACACCCTTTTTTGTGCCGAGAAGCCCGGCGGTAATACATACTGCCATAGTCTGCAGCGTAACCGGAACAGTGAGCGGTATTGAAATCCATGAGCACACTGTAATCAATGCTGCAAAAATCCCGACATATGCAATATCAATGGTTTTAAGCTTTCTTTTCTTTTCCACTTCTGTATTTTTCATATTCTTTCCTCCTGCCGAAAAAGATTCCTTTTGTTTGTTATGCAATATTTATACACTTAAAAGGTTAAATTGTCAACCATTTTGTTTGATTGGGTTTACAATTAAAAAGTTTGCACAAATGCATATAATATGATAATATAAAAAAGAGGTGAAGATTTATGGAAAGAAAATGGTTTAAGGGAGATACACACTTACATACAACAAACAGTGACGGCGGGCTTACCAAGGGCCAGCTTGTTGAATACTGTAAAGAGCAGGGGCTTGATTTCATAATCATTACAGACCATAATTACAATACGGTTGAAAAAAGCTACTATGACGGTGATATGCTTGTAATACAGGGTCAGGAGCTTACAGACGATAACGGCCACGTTAACATCTGGGGTGTTAAGGTTCCCGAAGAGCCGCCATATACACTGAATACAAGAGAAGATTACGAAAAAATCATAAAAAAATGCAAAGAAGCAGGCGCAACCGTTTCTTTAAACCATCCCTTCTGCTCAATGTGCGGCTTCAGATTTGATATCGACGGACTTTACTGCGATTGCGTTGAGGTATGGAACACCATTCAGCATTCGGACAATATGATTAACCGTGACTGGTGGGTAGACCAGTTAATGGCAGGCAGAAGAATTCCTGCGGTAGGAGGCTCGGATTTTCACAAGGAATATGTTCCGGGAGTTAAGCTTCTTATCTCCTGCCCTACAACTATCGTTCTTGCCGAGGAGAATACCGAAGCTGCGATTCTGAAAGCCATGCGGGAAGGCAGAAGCGTAATTACAAACTCCCCGAATTCAACCATGATTGAATTAACCTGCGGAGATGCTGTTATCGGGGATAGTGTTCCGTTTGAACAGGGCAAGCGGATTGATGTAAAGCTAACCAATTTATTCAGATACCACAAGGTAACGGTTTTCAATAACAGAACTCCGATTTTCAGCTTCAATTCAGGCTGCAGAAAATATAAAGAATACGCTTTCAGCTGCGAGGTAAAGGAAAAGGGCTTTGTAAGAGTGGAAGTAACCTATGAATACAAGGGCGTTGCCAAAAAGGCCTATAAATTTGCAGAGGAAAAGTATTTAAAATGCAAAAACACAAACGGCTTTCCTCCTTTCATAAGGGCTTTTACAAATCCTATCTGGTTTGAATAACTATGAATAAAGATAAAAACAAAGAAAAAATACAGGCTATACCTAAAAACCTAAAAATAAACACACGAATTGTTTTAACATCTGTGCTGGCGATAGCAATACCTACAATTCTTATCGTTGCTCTTGTAATAACCATTTTTTCGGTTGCTTCATCCAAAATCAATTCTCCTGCTATTTCATCCGCTTCCTACAATGTTGTAATTCAGATAAAATGGAATCAGATCACCTCGGAAATCGCAAGGGAACTGGAAAAGAGCGCCGATCAACCCGACAAGCTGAAAGAAATATCCGATTTATGCAGGGACTTTGAGGAAAACGGCGCGTTGATTCTAATAACCGAAAACGAAAAAGATTTTTATTGCACGGCAACAGCTGAAAAAAGCATAAAAAAAATGGAAGCAGCCCTGTCAAAGCCGGGCAACAGCAATTCCTATTATCTTGGCGAGGACGGCTTAATCATAACAGCTTCTGTTATAAACGAAAACCATTCCTACCGTTTTGTAATACTGAATGAGAAGCTGTCTTTTCCGGATTTTTCAAATGACAGATCCGAAAGCATTATAGGCACATTCATCAACAGATCAAGCCTTATTATAACCGGAATTGTATTGCTTTTCATAATCGCAATCGTTGTTATTTCTTTTATAACATCAAAAACAATTGTTGGCCCGATAAAGCAAATCACCGAAATGGCAAACGAAATTGCAAAGGGTAATTATGAGCATGAAATTAAATACAAATCCAAAAATGAATTAGGCATTCTTGCAGAAAGCTTCAACGATATGCGGCTGCGAGTTAAAACCTCTATGGAAGAACAGAGCCTTGCCGATAAAAAGCAAAAGGAAATGATTGCCGGAATTGCACATGATTTAAGAACACCCCTTACCTCTGTTAAGGGATATCTTGAAGGGCTCAGAGACGGCATTGCCGACACGCCTGAAAAACAGAAGCGATATATGGATATCATATATTCCTCCACCTGTGACACTGAAAAAATGCTTGATGAGCTTTTAACCATTTCAAAATTAGAGCTTGGTTCCGTAACGCTGAACTGCGAACGAGTTGAAATATCTGATTTCATCGGATACGCTAAGCAGATTGGCGAGGAGCTTGAAAAGCAGAATTTTGATTTTGAAATAATAGATAAAACAAAGGGCTCTGTTATTTTAAATCTGGATACAGACAGCTTTTCAAGAGTTATAAACAACATTATTTCAAACAGTATTAAATACCGAAACAAAGATATCCGCGGAAAAATTGAAATAACTGTTTTTGAATATAAAAACACTATACTATTTGAGATTTCGGATAACGGCATGGGTGTAGACAAGGAAAGCCTTCCGCGAATATTTGACACACTTTACAGAGCAGACAAGGCACGCTCAGATGTTCGCAATGGTTCCGGACTGGGACTTGCAATCTGCAAACAGATTGTTGAAATGCACGGCGGACTTATATGGGCGCAAAGTGAACTTGGAAACGGGCTTTCCATTTTTATTTCGCTTCCTATCGCCGATAAAGCTTAACAGAAAGGATACATAAGAAAATGAAAAAAATTTTGATTATCGAGGATGATTTAAACATTCAGACACTTGAAAGGGATTATCTTGAAGCAAACTCCTTTTCTGTTAAAACCGCAGGAAACGGTGCAGAGGGTCTTCAGCTTGCATTGAATGAAAAATTTGATTTGATTCTGCTGGATATAATGCTTCCGGAAATAGACGGTCTTGAAATCTGCAGAAGAATCCGTGATGTCATTGATATTCCCATTCTGCTTGTAAGCGCAAAAAAAGAAGACCTGGATAAAATCAAGGGGCTTGGCTACGGAGCGGATGATTATATCGTTAAGCCGTTTTCCCCCAGTGAGCTTGTTGCAAGAGTTATTGCCCATATAAGCAGATATCAGCGATTAACAGCAAAAAATATTCCGGAAAAAAAGGAAATGACTGCGGAAATCATTGATATAGACAGCCTTAGGCTTGACGGCAAATCACGCAGGGCATACATCGAAGAAACGGAAATTGTGCTTACCAACAAGGAATTTGATTTGCTTTATTTTCTTGCTGCCAGCCCTGACACGGTTTACAGTAAGGAAGAACTTTTCAACAAAATATGGCAGTATGATTCCATCGGCGAAACCTCAACCGTTACCGTTCATGTTAACCGTATCCGAGACAAAATTAAAGAGGTGAACAATGAACTTGATTATATTCACACCGTATGGGGCAAGGGCTATCGTTTCAACAAATAATGCCAAATCTTATAAAAAGCAGCTGTAATTAAATTAAGACATCTTAACAAAGAAAACCGCGAACATTTTGTTCGCGGTTCTTTTATCATATAAACCATACATATTCAAATCCGATGCTTCCTATCCCGGCAAACCGAAATTACAGATTGAAAAAGCAGAAGTTTTTTTGCATTTAAGCATTGAATAATAATTGTAATCCCATAACAATTATCCAGATATATGCACAGGTTTTCGGAATCATCAGCATTCCTATTTTCGGCATTTTCTTACTCAGCAGTGTTACAGGCAGATAGCATCCGAAAGAGATAATTACAGCTGCTGCCATTCTGGTCATATGATATCCGTATTCATTGCCGGAAACAACATACAGAATGATTATTCCAATTCCCGTAACAGCAAATATTGCATTTCTGATAACAGACAATTTCAGATTGCCTGCATCACTGCACCAGTTATTCTGCGGCAGAAAGCAAATTACAATTCTGATAATTGCAGAAACCCAAATCAAGATTTCTAATATAATAGGTGCATCCATTTCAGGAAAAGTATATTTCCAAATATAAAGCAGAATGATATAGAACACTGTCATTGTGACGGAGGAAATCTGAAGCCCGACTCCAAGCTGCTTTTTGATTTTATCATTACTTCCTTTTATTGCCCTGATCACACGGGGAACCAGATGGAATGCATCTCCTGCACAAAGCGTTAAGGTCAATATTCCGTAAAGAACAAACAGCACATTGCCTTTTGAAAAAGCAAAAAACAAAATTCCTGCAACCAAATCAAATGTTAAATAACAGATATCAAATATTGCCTCCATCAGGTCCGGCACACGTGGTTTATAACGCTCTGCTGTCATCGTGTTGTATTCTCCTTATCCAATAATTTTGTATAGCAAATATAATTTCTGAAAAACAATATGCCTGCTAAGGCTAATGCACAGCCAAGTCCGGTATAAAAGAAAGCAACAAAGATATCCGGAAATATTCCTGCAGCCCTAAAACCAATTCCGCCGCCCATCATGCATGCCATGATAAGATATACCTTTAAATCAAAGAAATTCCAAAACGGCTTATAATCCTCATATTTCAGAATTCTATTTGTATGCTTTTGGCTCATTTTAAAAAACATTGCTCCGAAAAGTGCAAATACAACTATTGAGAGCAGATATAAATACCACTTGGATTCAATTGCTGAGTATGACAAAATTCCAAGCCTTGCCACATTAAAGCCGGCTATAAGCCACACAATCCCGGCAATGAATAAAAGAGTTCTCTTTTTTACATTAAACATTTTTTATCCCCATTATTATTTGTTTTTTAAACCGTTTTCAGCGTTATTACAGATCTTGCCGAAAACAGACTTACACATGGCTATTTCTTCTTCTGTAAGCCCCCGAAACATATTCTCTGCAAACTCTTTTTGCACATTCAATCCGGACTGAACAATTTCCTGTGCAGAAGCTGACAAGGTTACTTTGATATGCTTTTTATTATTTTCACTCTGTTTCTTTTCAACGAATCCCTTATCTTCAAGCAATTTAAGTGAAGTTGAAACATGTGATTTTGTAGATTTACGAACTTTCACAATATCGGCTGCTGTGTTATACTGCGGATTGTTGTATAAAAACATCAATATATCATATTCCATTTGCGTTAATCCGTATTGATTACATACTGACCGTGTAAGTGCCTCGTAATAACATGTAATTGTTTTATGCTGATCCCAAAAAAGCATTCTGTTTCCTCTTTTTATCGTTCTATTTAGAACAATTATACATTCTATTATATTTTTTGTCAAGGAAAAAGACACATAAATTGTGTATCCTTTTCCAAATCATATAGTTCATTCATTTTACAAAGCCTTCATTACAGCTCGCAAATCATTTTAGCTTTCAAAGGCTTTTTTGTAAAAAGCTCTGCATTTTCGCCCATTATTGTTCTTGTAACTCCTGCTGTAACCGGTTTTGTCTATAACACAAGCACCCTGTTTATTCTTAATTGCAAAAATTCTATCGTAACCATAATGTCGAATTCTCTTCTGCTGCACATCCATTCTTATATGATTCTGCTCTGCCAATCCCTATTTTTCTGTTAATAAAATTATCACAAAAATAAACCAAAGAACAATACTGCCCTTTGGTTTAAAGTTTCGTTTCAGCACCAATACACACAGCACAGGTGCTTTTTATATGTATTTTAAAACATCATAAATATCATTAACTGTTGGAACATCATCCCTCAGCTGTTGATTTTCAAACCAGCCCCAATTCATTCTGATTGCTTTCATGCCTGAAGACAGAGCTCCCTCTATATCATTAACCGGATGATCACCTACATAAACGCAGTCTGCCGTATCAAGGTCCAGCTTATCAGCCGTATACCTGAAAATTTCTGCACTTGGCTTTGCAAACGGAAGGTCGCCGGAAACAACAACTATATCACAATACGGCATAAGACCGCTTTCGGTCATTTTTCTGTTTTGAAGAACAGACGGCCCGTTTGTTATAACACCGGTTATAATTCCCCTGTTTCTAAGTTCTTTCAGCAGCGGAACGGAATTCGGAAAAATAACATTATAATAGCCGAAATTTTCATCATAATGATTGGCAAGCACGGTTTTGGACGGGGCATTCCGCCATTCCCATAAATCAATAAGGCTTTGATACCATTCTTCCCTGTTCACATAGCCGCCGTTACCGGTTTCAACCATATCCTTTTTTCTTTTCTTCTTTTCTGTTTCTGATAAATCGGGCAGAAACTCAGCCATAAAGGCATCCATATATTTCTCAAATGCCGCTGTTCTGTCCTGCAGAGTTTCATCAAAATCAAATAATACTGCTTTTGTCATAATCAAGCTGTTCCTTTAATTCATTAACATTTTTAAATGTTTTTTCGGGACGAAGATAATCAACAAGCTCAATCGTAACGGTTTTACCGTATAAATCGCCGCTGAAATCAAAAATATGCGTTTCGGACAAGGTTTTTTCAACCTTCCACGTAGGGCGGATTCCTATATTGGTAAAGGATTTATATGTAATTCCATCAACTGTTGTAAGGCTTTCGTAAACACCGAATTTCGGCACAATAAGCCCATCGGGCAAATGCTGATTAATGGTTGGAAAGCCAACGGTTCTGCCCCTTTTATCCCCCTCTATAACCTCACTTTCAAAGGTAAAATTATAGCCGAGCATTTCATTTGCATATCGTATTCTGCCCGCTTCAACCGCTTTTCTGATTCTGGTTGAACTGATAGGCAGATTTTCAAATTCCTGCGCCTCAAGAATACGAACCCAGATATCTTTCTTTTCAAGATACCTTCGCATGTCAAGAGCCGACCATGATGCATTTTTTCCGAAGCGAAAATTAAATCCGCAAAGAACTGCCCTTGCACCAAACTTTTGAATAAGGATTTTTTCAATAAATTCCTCACCGGAAAGATTTTTGATTTCATCAAAATCAGCAAAAACAGCATTGGGGTAACGCCTTTGAAAAATGCTTTTCTGCAAAAGGGAAAATTTATTGTTTACACAATAAATAATCGTATTTTCGGCACCCGTAACAACCGTTTTATGAGCAAGATGCATACCGTCAAAATCACCTATTGCAACTGCTTTTCTGTTTTTATAATCATAATTATTCATAGCTTATTTTTCTGTATAGATTCGTTTAATTATAAGTTCTTTGTTCACAGCCTGCCCTAATCCGAGAAATTGGCCATCCGGATTATAAACCCTGTAAATTTCCTCGTTACACAGCTGCCTTTTTATTCTATCCAAATCAAGCACACCGCCGTTTTTAAAGCGAACGCTCTGTGCAGGAGAAACCGTTATTTTATCATAAGCCGAAAGCGCCTGATCAAGCGGAAGAAGAACATCATCAAAGCCGATGCCCTTATCCTTTCTTTGCTGCAGTTCATCAAGCGTAATGCAGCTTTCAAGGGAATAGCCCATTGCACTTGTTCTTACAAGAGCAGTCATAACCGCACCGCAGCCAAGCTTTTTCCCTATATCATCAATAAGGGAGCGGATATATGTACCCTTGGAGCAAAAAATATCCAGAACATATCCGTCATTCGAAGCTTCAACAAGTTCCAGTTTTTTTATCTCAATTTCCCGTTCCTTGCGTTCAACCTCTATACCCTGCCTTGCAAGTTCATATAGCCTTTTGCCGTTTACGGAAACGGCAGAATACATAGGGGGCATCTGCATAATCCTGCCTCGGAAGGAATCAAGCGCTTTCAGCACATCTGCTTCAGACACATGAACCGCATACTCCGCCGTAACATCTCCTGTAATGTCAAGCGTATCGGTAGTTTTACCAAGTATAAATGATGCACGATATCCCTTATCACTTTCGGGAAGATAATTCAAAAATCGGGTCGCTCCGCCAAGCATAACCGGCAAAACGCCCTCTGCCATGGGATCCAGTGTTCCCATGTGCCCAACCTTTTTCTCGCCGAGTATCCCACGCAGCTTTGCACAGACGCCGAAAGAGGTTATATCCCTCTGTTTATTAACACAGATTATACCATTCATCCAACAAACTCTCCGCATTTCTGAGCAAGAAGTTCAACAGCCTTATCAACAGAGCAATCAAGTCTGCACGCTGCTGCCTGCGGATGTCCTCCGCCGCCAAAAAGCTTTGCAATCTCGGCAGCATTAATGGTTTCAAAGGTTCTGAAAGAAGCCTTACAGGTTCCGTCAGGCTTTTCTCGGATTGTAATACCTATTTCAACGCCCTCAACCTGCCTTGTCAACGGAGCTAAGGCCTCTGTTTCCTGTTCGTTTGAGCCGGATTCCTTATACATTTCCTGTGTAACCTTCATAATTGCAACCTTATCGTTGCAGTAAAGCTGCATATTATCAAGAGCAAGCCTTTCAAGACGGGCATATGTTTTTGTTTTTGTTTCAAACATAACCCTGTTAACAAAGCCGTTATCTGCTCCGCAATCCAAAAGCTCTGCCGCAATACGGAAGGTGGAGGCTGTTACAGATGCATAACGGAAGCATCCCGTATCTGTTGAAATGCCTGTAAAAAGGCAATTTGCAATATCCTTGTCTATCTGAACGCCAAGTTCTTTTATAACCTCATAAACCAGTTCACACGCAGCTGATGTTTCACAAAGATAAAGATTTTCGGCATATTCGGTATTTGTGCCGTGATGATCAATGCAAAGGTCTATTCTGCCGCTGTAAACATCCGCAAGTGCACCCAAAAGATTTTCCGTTGCTACATCAACGGCAACAACATAATCCTCTTTGAAATCCATACAGGGCATTCCATCAAAAAGATAACTGTATTTACGGGGAATTTCATCAGCATTAATCACCCTTGCCTTTTTCCCCATTTTAATAAGAGCACGGCAAAGCCCGAAGCCGCACCCAAGGGTATCCCCATCCGGGTGGGCATGAGTAAGAATAAGAATATTATTCTGCTCTTTTAAAAGAGCTGCACATTTTTTAACATCAATTCTCATTTGACGCATCCTTTAATTTTTCAAAAATCTCCATACCCTTTTCAATTGAATCATCCGCAACAAAGGTTAATTCAGGAGCTTTTCTTAAGTGAAGATTATTACCAAGTGCACGGCGGATATAGCCCTGAGCAGAAGCCAGCCCCTTGCAGGCTGTTTTTGCTTCCTCAATTCCGCTCATAGCACTTATATATACTTTGGCATAGCTTAAATCATTAGATACCGTTACATTAACCACCGTGAGCATCTTGCCTGCAACGCGAGGATCTTTAAGTTCACGCATAAGAGAAATGATCTCACGCTTAATATCTTCTGAAATTCTATCAATATGAAATCCTGCCATATTAATTCACATAGCCTTTCTTACAATTGAATCCTTGTTTTTATACTAATCTCTGTATTCCTCAACAATATAACATTCAAGAATATCACCGGGCTTGATATCATCCCAGTTTTCAAGAGAAATACCGCATTCATAACCCGAAGATACTTCTTTAACCTCATCCTTGAATCTCTTGAGGTTCTTGATAGCCGTATCTGTAAGCTCTTTGCCGTTTCTTACAACTCGAACTCTTCCGTTTCTGCGCACATTACCGCTTGTAACGAGTGAGCCGGCAATAGAACCGACGCTTGAAAGCGTGTAAACCTCACGAACCTCAACCGTACCTGTATCAACATTTCTGTATTTAACAGAGCGCATACCGCGCATTGCCGATTCAATATCCTCTATTGCATCATAGATAATATCATACTGCTTGATTTCAATGCCGTCTCTTGCTGCATTATCTGCCGCAATCTGCTCAACACCGGTTGCAAATGCAACAATAATCGCATTTGAAGCATTGGCGAGCATAACATCGGAATCATTAACAGCACCAACCGCACCGTGAATAATCTTAACCCTGACCTCATCATTTTCAATCTTGAGAAGGGACTGCTTAACAGCTTCAACAGAGCCCTGAACATCAGCCTTAACAATAATGTTGAGCTCTTTCATTTCGCCTTCCTCAATGGTGGAGAACAGTGTATCAAGGGTAACCTTCTGGTAAAGCTTGAATTCTTCTTCTTTAGCAAGTGCCTTACGCTGCTCTACAAGCTCCTTGGCAAGACGTTCATTTGAAACGGCATTGAATTCATCACCGCTCATCGGCGCAGCATCAAGGCCCATAATTTCAACAGGAACAGACGGACCTGCTTCTTCAATTCTGTTACCCTTATAATCCGTCATGGCACGGACACGGCCTACTGCCGTTCCTGCAACAACATAATCGCCCGAATGAAGCGTACCGTTCTGAACAAGGAAGGTTGCAACCGGACCTCTTCCCTTATCTATCTTAGCCTCAATAACAACACCCTTTGCCGAGCGGTTCGGATTTGCCTTAAGTTCTGCCATTTCGGAAACAAGCACAATGGTTTCAAGAAGCTTATCAATGCCCATTTTCGTTTTAGCAGAAACAGGAACACAGATTACATCGCCGCCCCATTCCTCGGGAACAAGGTTGTGCTCCGTAAGCTGCTCCATAATTCTTGAAGGGTTGGCACCCTCTTTATCCATTTTATTGATTGCAACAATAATCTCAATTTCTGCTGCCTTTGCGTGGTTGATGGCTTCAATCGTCTGCGGCATAATGCCGTCATCGGCAGCAACAACAAGCACTGCAACATCCGTTGCCATAGCTCCTCTTGCACGCATAGCCGTAAATGCTGCGTGACCGGGTGTATCAAGGAAGGTGATTTTCTGATCATTCACCTCAACCTGGTAAGCACCGATTGCCTGCGTAATACCGCCTGCTTCTGTTGAAGTTACATCTGTATCACGGATTGCATCAAGAATAGAGGTTTTACCATGGTCTACATGACCCATAACGCATACTACAGGCGGACGGGTAACCGCATTTTCATCATCCTCAATTTCTTCCTCAATAATACGCTCTTCAATCGTTACCTCAACCAGCTTTTCAACCTTTGCGCCAAGCTCGGTTGCAACAATTTCCGCAGTATCATAATCTATAACCTCATTAACGGTTGCCATAACGCCGAGTGCCATAAGCTTTTTGATAACCTCGGTTGCCGTCATACGAAGAAGATTGGCAAGATCCCCTACTGTAATTTCATCGGGAACCTGAATTTTAATCTGCTGCTTCTTTCTCTGCTCGGCAATACGGGCAAGACGCTGCTGCTCCGTTTCCTTTTTGGAACGTGCATGCATACCCTGCGGTTTCTTTTTTCTGTACTGCTTTGATTTCTGATTCAGCTTTTGCTTTTTCTGATAATCACCCATAGAGGAAGCAGGTGCAATATCCTCATATTTCTGATTATACTTTTCAAGATCAACCGTATTTACACGTGTATCAATTCTGCGTGTTTCTCCCTTTGTTCTTGCCTGCGGGGTCTGATTTGCCTTTTTCTTTGCCTTTTCCTCTGCACGCTTTGCAGCCTGCTCTGCCATCTGAAGAATCGCAGCCTGGCTTTCACGCTTTTTATCCTTTTCAGTAGCTGCCTTTTTAGGCTTGGCTTCTTTATTCGGCTTCTTTTCTTCATTCTTTTCCGGTTTTTTCTTTGAAGAATTAAAATAAGAATCCAAGGTTTTCACACTGTTGTCTATTGTGATTTTATCAAAAAGAATATTAAGCTCATCCTCTTCCAGCACTGTGCCTGCCTTTTTTGCAGCACCGTCACAATACATTGAAAGTATTTCGATAATCTCTTTATTCGTTTTTCCAAAATCCTTTGCAACATCGGAAACTTTAACCTTTATTACCATATATCGAATTCCTCCTGTCTTAAATTATGTTATTAATCTTCTAATAGTGAAATAATCTTTTTGCTGAAATTCTCATCAGTAATTGCTATAACACCTGCTTTATATCCGCAGGAAAAATGAATTTCATCCATTGTGATATCTGTATAAAAAACGGGAAGCTCAATTTCTTTTTTACGCATTGCCGTTTTAAATTCAAGCCTTAAACGTTCGGATACATCCGAAGCAAAAAGAAGAAGATAAGCGTTCTTATCCATCACTGCCGATAAGGCTGTATCGTGCCCCATAGAAAGCCTGCCTGCTCTGCGGGCAAGACCGAGCATAGAAAGCACCTTATTCTTTTCCATTTTCAATTTCTTCTTCCATTTTATCATAAATTTCATCTTCAATTTTCATTGAAAATGCACGCTCAAAGGCTCTTTTCTTTCTTGCCTTTTTCAAACATTCGGGATTATTGCAAACATAAGCGCCGCGGCCGTTTTTCTTACCTGTTAAATCAAGGCTGATTTCGCCCTCAGGGCTTTTTACAACCCTTACAAGCGTGCGTTTATCAAACATTTCTCCGCAGCCTGTGCACATTCTTTTAACTTCACGCTTTGCTTTCATTGTTATTATCTCCCAAATAATTTATTCCTGTGTTCCCTCATAGAAGCCCGATTCAGGCTTGATATCTATCTTCCAGCCTGTGAGCTTTGCGGCAAGGCGAACGTTCTGACCCTTATTTCCGATAGCAAGACTGAGCTGATCATCCGGAACGGTTGCACGGCAGATTTTCTTTTCCTCATCAAGAATTTCAACGCCGCATACATCAGACGGAGCAAGAGCAGCCGATATGAATTCAGCACTGTCCTCACTGTAATTTACAATATCAATCTTTTCGCCGCCAAGCGCTTCAACGATATTTGAAACTCTCTGACCCTTAGGGCCGATGCAGGCACCTACTGCATCCACATTCTCATCCTTGCTGAAAACAGCAATTTTTGTTCTTGAGCCTGCTTCACGGGAAACGGATTTTATTTCAATTGTGCCGTCAAAGATTTCCGGAACCTCTGTTTCAAACAATCTTCTTACAAGACCCTTATGCGTTCTTGAAAGCATAATCTTAGGTCCTCTGCTGTTATCCTGAATAACATCAACAATAAAGATTTTAATATTATCGCCCTCTGTAAGCACCTCGCCCGGAACCTGTTCTGCCTTTGGAAGCATTGCAAGCGTTTTTCCGATTTCAACAGTTGCATTTCCGGTTACGGGATCAATACGATGAATTTTTGCGGTAACAAGCTCCTGATTCTTATTCTGAAACTCCTCATACTGCTTTCCTTTTTCACCCTCACGTATGCCCTGACGGATAACATTCTTTGCTGTCTGTGCAACAATTCTGCCGAAATCCTTTGTTTTAAGAGGAATATCAATTGTTTTGCCAACCTTAGCACTTTTACGAAGCTCAAGTGCATCGTCAATAAGAATATCCGTATCCTCATCTTCAATTTCTTCAACAACATTTTTGCGCACATAAACCTTGATTTTTTCTTTTTCGGGATCTATATCGCAGAAAACAATATCTTTATCATTGAAATATTCACGCTTTGCAGCAACAATAATTGCCCCTGAAATCTTTTCATAAAGATATTCTGCCGAAAGTCCTTTCTCTTCTTCAAGCATTCTTACTGCTTCAAAAAACTCCTTGCTCATTTTTCCTATCAACCTTTCTTTATTATAATGCTTTAAAATTCATTTATATCAAAATCATCAAGCTTAACATAAGAGGCCTCTTTTTTATGAAAGGATATCCTCTTGTCATCCTGAAGCTTAATGGTTATTTCGCCGTTTTCATAGTCTTCAAGAATGCCGTTAAAATCACGGACATTATCAATCGGTCTTATCGTTCTTGCCATAACCGCAGAGCCGATATACTTTTCAAAATGCCAATCCTTTTTCAGTTCTCTTTCAATGCCCGGAGAGGAAACCTCCAGCATATAGCTTTGAGAAATCGGATCCGCTTCATCAAGAGGCTTTGTAACTGCATGGGTTAAATCAACGCAGTCATCAATAGAAACGCCGCCCTCTTTATCAATAAAAATCCTTAAATACCAATCTGTTCCCTCTTTTGTAAAGGTAATATCCCAGATGCTTACGGAAAGCTCAGCGGCAAAGGGTGCAACAATTTCCTCAACCCTTTGAACAGTATTCTTACCTGCCATTAAGAAAAAACCTCCCAACAATGATATGAGAGCGGCTTCAAAAGCCACTCTCACTTTCACATTCTTAACTTACGCTTTATAATATAATATATAAATTAAACATTGTCAAGATAAATTTATCTTATTTTATAAATATTGCCCTCAAACGGCTTAAGCATATTATCCGACGGCTTACCCTTTGTTGAAAGCACAAGTGCTGCATGCTGCATATCAATCGGCCTTGGCTGAGCCTTTTTGCCAAGGTTCAGCTCAACATAGTAAAGCTCATCATTATATTCCCTGTAATAGCAGAATACAGGGGCATCAATATGTTCGGCACGCTTGAATTCACCGTAAACAAGAGCCTGCGTATTCTTTCTTAGCGCAATTGCCTTTTTGTAGAAATTAAGAACACTGTCCTCTCTTTTTGCTTCATCCTCAGCATTGAATCTTCTGTAATCCGAGGTAATTTTCAGCCACGGTTTGCCGGTTGTAAAGCCTGCATTCTCACTGTCGCTCCACTGGAACGGACTTCTTGCATTATCACGTGTGCCTGTTTTTGCTTTAAAAAATGCCTTTTCCTTGCTTTTCCCTTTTGCAACAAGCTCTTTATATGTATTAACAGCCTGAACATCGTCAATTTCTTCAATTGTTTCAAAATCAACATTGCCCATTGAGATTTCCTGACCCTGATAGATATACGGAACACCGCGGAGCGTCATCTGAATAAGGGCGCAGATTTTTGAAATATCCTCACGGTAGGCATCTGTCTTATCAACTCTTGAAACGATACGCGGATTATCATGGTTTTCAAAAAATACGGTAGGCCAGCAATGGTTTGTATACTCTGTCTGAAAAATCTCAAAATTTTCCATAACCTTGTACAAATCATAATCATAATAATCATAATTTGTATGTCCCTGATTAATAAGAAAATCAAAGTTGAACACCGTATCCAGCTCCTTACGGAAATCGGCAGTCAGCATCTTATCCATCTCAATGCCTGCACCGCCGCATTCACCAACCGTATAAACATCATAATTCCCAAAGGTTTTTTCCCGCATTTCACGCAGATATTCATGAAGCCGGGGTCCGTAGAAATAGTATTCTGCCCCCTTGTATCCCGTTAATATGCCAAGGAACGGATTGGCTTCCGGCAGATTGGGATCCTTGCTGATAAAGTTGATAACATCCATTCTGAAGCCGTCAATTCCCTTTTCAAGCCACCAGTTCATCATAGCATAAACATCATTGCGCATCTTTTCATTTTCCCAGTTCAGATCCATTTGCTTCTTTGTCCACAAATGCATTGCCCACTGATCCAGATGCTCATAATAATTCCATGCATTTCCTTTAAAAAGAGAATTCCAGTTGTTCGGAGGGGTTATTCCCTTATCTGTTGCATCACGCCAGATATAGTAATCATGATAAGGATTGTCCTTTGATTTAAGTGCCTGCTGAAACCATTCGTGCTCATCACTTGTATGATTTACAACAAGGTCAACAATCAACTTCATGCCGCGCCTGTGAATTTCATCAAGCAGCGTATCAAAATCCTCCATTGTGCCGAATTCATCTAAAATCTTTTTGTAATCACGGATATCGTAGCCGTTATCATCATTGGGAGAATCATAGAAAGGAGAGCACCATATAGCTGTTACGCCAAGTTCCTGAAGATAATCAAGCTTTTCCGTAATGCCTCTTAAATCTCCGACACCATCGCCGTTGCTGTCATAAAAAGAGCGGGGATAAACCTGATAAATAACAGCTTCCTTCCACCATTTTTTCTCAAGTGTTCCCTTGTCCGTAATAACCTCATCCTTTTCAAGATTAAGCATATCGCAGATTTGCTGAACGGTCTTTTTATCAAGCAGCCCTGCGGTTGCAGTTGTAAGCCATTTTAGTTTTCCGTTGCTTAAAAAGCCATCGGTAATCAAAGAGGCCGGCAGACGAAGCGCCATCATCAGTTTTTCAAGCATATCCTTTGCCATAGGATTCGCTAAAGCGTCCTTAAACTTTGTGTTTGGTGTAATCTTTAACATTTTGTTTCTCCTTTCATTTTAAACGGTATACCTATTATTAATTATATGGCAAGAAAAAACTTTATTCCATACACATTATTCATAAGAATTCCGTACCCATTTCGTGCATTTTGTCTAACACATATACTGTAAATGTAAAAATAAGGAGCAGATATTAAATCCACTCCCCTTTTAAAAACAAAAAGCTTCCCTTACAGAAAAACTGCCGAAATCAGCTTTTGCAAATAGTTCAGGGCAGACTGCACATCTGCCCCGGTAAAACATCATTAATAAATACCCTGTGCCATCATTGCTTCGGCAACCTTTTCAAAGCCCGCAATATTTGCGCCTGCAACCAAATCATAGCCAAGGCCGTATCTTTCGGCGGCCTCAACCGAATGATTATGAATATCTGTCATTGCCTTGTGAAGCTTTGCATCTACTTCCTCAGCTGTCCATGAAAATCTTTGGCTGTTCTGGCTCATTTCAAGGCCCGAAACGCATACGCCGCCTGCATTAACTGCCTTTGACGGAGCAATGATTATATTCGGATTTTCCATAAGATAATCCTGCGCATCAGCCGTTGTTGGCATATTTGAAACCTCTATATAGTATTTAACACCGTTGTGAACAAGCTTTTTTGCATCCTCCAGGTCAACCTCATTCTGCGTTGCGCAGGGCATAACAATATCTATATTCTCAAGTCCCCATGGCTTTTCATCGGGAACAAATACGGCAGACGGGAATTTATCGCTGTAATCCTGAACCCTGTCTCTTCCGCTGGAACGCATTTCAAGAAGAAAATCAATTTTTTCAGGGGAACATATTCCGTCCTTATCATAAACATAACCCCCCGGGCCGCTTATGGTAAGCGGAATTGCACCAAGCTCGTTCAGTTTTTTAATTGCACCCCATGCAACATTTCCGAATCCGGACAACGCAACACGCTTGCCCTTTATTGTATCCTTTTCATGCTTCAGCACCTCGCAAAGATAATAAACAGCACCATAGCCTGTTGCCTCAGGACGGATAAGAGAACCGCCGTAGGACAGTCCCTTGCCCGTAATAACACCATTTTCAAACGCATCCTTAATTCTCTTGTACTGGCCGAACATAAAACCGATTTCCCGAGAGCCGACACCGATATCCCCGGCAGGAACATCAACACTTGGACCGATATGCCTGTAAAGCTCTGTCATATATGCCTGGCAGAAACGCATAACCTCACTTTTGCTTTTGCCCCTCGGATCAAAATCCGAGCCGCCCTTTGCACCGCCCATAGGTAAGCCTGTTAAAGAATTCTTAAAAGTCTGCTCAAATCCAAGGAAATACATAATGCTTGAATTTACGCTTGGGTGAAAGCGAAGTCCGCCCTTATACGGACCGATTGCCGAATTGAACTGAACACGATAGCCGCGGTTTACCCTTGTTTTTCCCGCATCATCAACCCACGCAATGCGAAATGTTATAAGCCTGTCCGGCTCAACCATTCTTGTAAGCAAATCATCCTCAACATATTCCGGATGCTGCTCAATAACCTTTTCAAGAGAACGGAAAACCTCTTTCACACACTGAATGTATTCCGGCTTTGCATTATCTCTTCTTTCAACTGTTTTTATTACACTTTCTATATATTCATTCATAGTAAATCCCCCTCCTATTCATTATAAATCAAAGTAAAAGTTAATACTATTGACAATAATTCTAATATCACATTAAAAAATTGTGCATTTTGGCCAATCAATTCCAATGAGCATCCACTCATTTGTATCTTATAAACAAAAAAACGAAGCAGTATAGAACTGCTTCGCATATTTAGTACTTAATTTCCTTTTTCAATACTGATTCTGTCGAATATTTCCAGTATGTCCTCAACCCGGGCATTTTCCTTTTCCTTGCCGCGGATATCCAGCACACTGTTTCCCTCATGCATCATAAAAAGCCTGCTTCCGTATTCAACGGCATAGCGAAGATTATGGGTAACCATAAGCGTTGTAAGCTGATTTTCATTTACCAGCTTATTCGTAAGCTCCATAACCCTGTCTGAGGATTTCGGATCAAGCGCAGCAATGTGCTCGTCAAGAATAAGCAGCTCTACATTAGACATATTGGCAATAACAAGAGCAAGTGCCTGCCTTTGACCGCCGGAAAGCGTTCCGACCTGAACGCCAAGCCTGTTTTCAAGCCCCATATCGCATTGCTCAAGCAGGGATTTATAATAATCAATACGCTTTTTATTTACGCATCTGCCAAGACCAAAGGGCTTGTTTTTATTATCGGCAAGCGCCATATTTTCAAGCACGGTTAAATCCGCACAGGTTCCGATTTTAGGCTCTTGAAAAACACGGCCGATTATTTTTGCTCTTTTGAATTCCGAGGCATGCGTTATATCATTTCCGTTGAAAAGGATTTTCCCCTCATCCGTTTTCAGAGAACCGCAGATCAGATTTAAAAGCGTTGTTTTTCCGCTTCCGTTTGAACCGATCACCGAAACAAATTCGCCCTTTTCCATTTTAAAATTAAAATGGTCAAACACTGTTGCTTCATCAACCGTGCCGACATTAAAGCGCTTTGTTATATCCTGAAGCTCAAGCATGCTTTTCCCTCCTTTTCTTAACCTTTTCCTTGAATGTTCCGCTGAAAACAAGAGCAAGAACAAAAAGAACTGCCATCAGTGCCTTATTATATTCACTGGGAAGACCGATAACAACGGCAATCTGGAGACAGGCTTTATAAATAATTGTGCCCAGAATAACCATTGTTGTTGCTTTCATAAAATGAATACGCTTAAAGAGAGAAAGACCGATAATAACACTGGAAAGTCCGAAAACAACCATTCCGACACCCATATTTGTATTGGCCGTTTCCGTGCTCTGCGCAATAACCGAACCGCTTACTGCTGCAAGACCATTGCCAAGTGCAAGACCGAGAATCTTTGATGCACCGGGGTTTTTAGCAAGCATAACAACATACTGCTGGTTAGAACCCGTGGCTCTTAAAAGCATGCCCGATTTTGTTTTAAGATACAAATCAATAAGTATTTTTAGAATCAGAACAAATATAACAAGCACAATAAGCTTTCTTACATTTATGCTGCCGATATTCTCCGGCAAAACATTTGCCGCACCGCTGTTGAATATGGTTTCCTTGCCGAAAACCGATGCAATAGACTGCCCGCCCGTGCCTGCCTTTATTAAAACAAGATTTACCGTAAGCAGCAGCGTATACACAAGAATTCCCGACAAGAGGGGCTGAAGCTTCAGCTTAACATGCAGAATGCCCGTAATACAGCCGGCAATTGCACCGCAGATAAATGCAAGAACAACAGAAATCCATGGATTTACACCTTTAAGAATAAGCACTGCCGAAACAATTGCGCCAAGGGGCATTGTTCCGTCAACAGATAAATCGGGAAAATCCAGAATACTGTAGGCCAGATAAACGCCAAGTGCAAGAATGGCATATTTCATTCCCTCTTCAAGCACGATTTTTACAATGTTTAAAACTTCCATATATTCACCATTAATCAAATTATTAAGAAAAGAGCAGAACAGCCCTTGTTCTGCTCTATTTTATATTTTACTCTTCATTAGCAGCCGTTGTAACCTTTTCGGCATCCTTAAGGCTATCCGGAATCGTAATTCCAAGCTTAGATGCAATATCCGTATTTACAACCGTAAAGGAATCCATAACGGTAACAACAGGCGTTGCTGCCGGGTTGCCGCCGTTAAGAATATCAACAGCCATTTTGCCTGTCTGCTCACCAAGAGCAACATAGTCCAGAGAAGCCGAAGCAAGGCAGCCCTTCTTTACCTGCTCTATTTCAGAGCCGTACACAGGAATTTTTGCTTCTTCAGCCTGCTGAAGAAAGATGCCCATATTATCAACAACATTATTATCGGTTAAATTGGTTAAAGCATCCACCTTCGGGATCAGCGTTGCAGAAGCAGAAGCAAGTTCTGTTGCATCTGTTATACCCTGTGTGATAAGCTCAATTCCGGCTGCATCACATTCAGCCTGAAGCGTTCTGATCTGGCTGATTGAGTTCGGCTCGCTTGTTGTATAAAGCACACCAAGCTTTTTGATATCCGGCTGAAGCGCTTTAATAAGAGCAACCTGCCCTTTAATATCTATTGCATCGGCAGTACCTGTGCAGTTATTGCCGGGAGCCTCAAGGCTTTCAACAATTCCTGCCTCAACAGGATCGGAAACGGCGCAGAAAACAACAGGAATGCTTGATGAAGCAGATTTCACTGCCGAAAATGCACTTACTGCTGCAGGAGTAGCAACGGCAATAATCATATCGTAATCCGAAACAGCCATTTTTTCCGCATAGCTCTGACAGTCTGCAACAGCACTGCCGCTTGAACCGATTTCAAGGTGATGATCTATACCTGCTGCATCAAGTGCCTTAATAACGCCTTCTGTGCAGTTATCAAGACTGGAATGCGGCATAAACTGAAGAATGGCAACATTCGCTTTCTTTTCACTCTCCGGCTCTTTTTCGCCGCCGTTGGAGCAGCCTGCAAACATTGCCGCAACAAGAAGAGCAGAAATAAAAGCTGCTAAAACTCTTTTAAAATTTTTCATAAATATGTCCTCCGTATATGAATTAAAACAATTATATACCCAGCTTTTTTTCTTGTCAATGCTTTAATGCGATAAAGTCATGATTTAATCAGATTAAAGCCGTAACAAGTGCAATAATTCCCCATATAACAAGCCCGATGATTCCAAGCACAACTGCAAGAAGCAATACGGCAGCAAGAATTAACAGCACAAGAACCAGCGGCCCCTTTTTGCTTTTCTTAACTGTATCCTTAATTTCCTGCTTTGCCTCCGGCGGAGCAGGATTTTCTTCATCATAAACCGGATAAATCTTAAGCGTTGCCTCAGCATCACAGGGGCCTGCATTCCAGAGAAGCGGTTCTATCAGACTTCTTACGCTTTCGGCACCTTTGATAAATTTACCGATAGGAAGATGAATTGTATTCAGAAATGCATCTATCACATTCAGGAAACCGCAGGCAATTTTATATTCCCTTGTATCAGGTGAATAAGGCGAATCACCGCAATATAAATTCTGGATAAGCTCAATAATAAAATCCACAACCTTATTATCTGCAATATCGGCAATATCCGCTTTCTTAAGCCCGCTTTCTTTTTTGCACAAACGCCATATTTTCTTAAAGGTAAGCTTGTTAATAAATTTAGCAATCGGCTTTATAATCCAGCTAAGCTTTTTCACCTTTTCGCCGGGAACGGAAAATGCATCCGTCATTTCCGCAAGATGATCTATATCCGTTGCAGCAGCGGTAATAACCTCTCTGATCATACCGAAGAAAAAGTTTTTCATATATTCATCAAACGGCTGTCCCTTTGTATCAAGGCCGGGAACATCTTTAATCATAATGGTATCTGTTCTGATTTCACCCTTTGCAGGATCAAAGGTAACATTTCTCATAACAGGCGGGCAGCCGATCATTGCACCGCAGGCAATATCATAAAACTTATTTCCTTTTTCTGTTGTTATTACGGAAATATCATGAACATGGGTATGGCCTGTAAGCATGCAATGAAGCCCGTTGTCTGCAAAAATTTCTCTTGTAGTTTCGTGATTTTTCTGCATATTGCCGCCGCCGATTATCTGATAAAACGGAGATGGAGAAATCATTGGATGATGCGTCATTGCAATAACATACTGATCGTTCCTTTTGGCATCCTCAAGCTGTTCCATAATCCACTGCATACATTCATCACTGTAGCCTGAGCCTCTGCCCTCTTCCTTATCATTCGTATCATCATTCAGCGCAAAAAGCCTGTAGCCCGGAGCAAGCTGAACAACATAACAAAGTGACTTTTCAAAGGTTGCTATAGCCTCATTCGGACCGAATTCATAGTACATATCCCACAAATCATGGCGGTTTTCAACAGCGGGAACCTGAATTTTGTGATCACCGTCATAGCCGTCCGTAACGCCGCCCTCTCGGTAATCGTGGGTTGCTGTTATAACGTAAACCCTTTTGCCCCGCTTTTTCAGATCACGAAGCATTTCAATAAATTCCTTATGGGATTCCACTTCGCCGTCCTTGGTTGTATCTCCTGCAAGAATAACAATATCCGTTGAGTTATCCTGACAAAGAATATCAAAGCCGGCTTTTATAACAAGATCCGAATCCTTAATGATTTTCTGGCTCTTTGCCTCCGCCTTCTCATAAGCGGCGCCCTCGGTTCCGCCCCTGCGTGAATAATAATGCAGATCGGTTATAAACTGAATTTTAAGCGGTTCATTATTGCTTCCCCATATTTTATTTCCCATATTTTACCCCTCTTTAATCAATAGCATTAATTTTAATTTCTCCGCATTTAACATTGCCGTTAAGCGTAATTTCAATAATACCCTTCGTCCTTTGGCGGAACTCGGTTTTTTCTCCATTCAGAAGAACAGCATATTCATTTTCATCCGAAAGACAAACAAGAATGCCGTATTTTTCATTGCTGCCGAAATAGCTGAACTTAATGTAAGCGCTGTTCGGTTCTGCCTGCTGCTCATCAATCCACACATCAAAGCCCGTTGTAACGGAAGCAGGGCGGTAATACGCATTTGCCCAAACACAAATCGGTGCAGAAAGCCCTCCGAAATTATGGAACCAGCCGCCCCTTTGCGTTTCAATACCGAAGCATTCATAGGTGTTATAGGAAAAATCGGTTTCCTTTTTCCACATGTTGAGCGCCCTGTCCGCAATTTCAAAAGCAAAGTCCATATCTCCCAAATCAAGCATTGCTTTCCAGATAAACCATTGATGCGACATCCATACATTGCCGTTCCAATATCCGTCATCAAAATAATAGGATGCGCTCATATCAACAGCAGAAACACCGCTTTTGCTCCACATTTCCTTTGGATTTTTAATGTGCGAAAGAAGGATATCCTTTCTTTCTCCTTCCGCTGCGCCTGCAATAAGCGGATAAATGCCGTCCATTCCCTTGTTCATGTTTTCGCCGTTTTCATTGCGCAGGAATCCTGTTATATTTTTATTTTCATCATAAACAGTATATGAATAATAACCGGCTTCCTCATCCCAGCATAAATCATTAAGTGCCCTTGTACAGCGGTTTATTTCATTTTCAAAGAATACCGCATCCTCTGCTTTTCCCATAGCCGAGGCGACCATTTTCATAATCTTCGCTGCAAGAATGATATGTGAGGTAGAGATACAGGGGCAGATTTTATGCATCATCTGCTTATCAATCATATAAACCTGGGCAGGATAATCATCCATACCCGAGCAGGAATACCAATAATCATAGGTAGTTAAAAGATTATTGCCGAATTTGCCTGTTGTTGACCCCTCTGTAATACCGGCAATATACTTATAATATCTAAGCATTTTATCATAAAGTGCAAAAAGCGGCTTTCTGTTTCGGCTTTTCTTAAGAAGCTCGCCATACTGTGCAAACTGCGTAGGAACAAGGCTTCCGTGAAGCAGGAAGGCATAATCATGGTTATCCTCCTCGGCAAGATAGGTTTCAAGAATATACTGCGATTTTTCAACACTGTATTCCAATACACCAACGCCGATGATTCCGCTGTCCCATGTATAAAAGCTGTCCCATCTCTTACCGGGAGTAAAATGAACAACATTTTCACCGTGCTTATAAAGCGGATAAACAACATTTGTTAAAAGCGTTGTTTTCAGAATCTCAGTTGATAAATCGTATTTTTTGCCTGCTGCATTGAATTCCGCATGGCTTTCAGAGCTTTCGGCAGCCTTTACAATATTTTCATATTCCGCAAAAGTAAGAGGATCAGCCTTTTCCTTAGAAATAATCAGATATTCCGTATGTTCGGCATTCGGCTCAATGTAAATGGATTTAACAAGCGTATTGTGGAAAAAGCCGTCATCACTCTTTTTGTTTTTAAAGCTTCCCGAAAAGGTTTCACGAAGTTCATCATATGTGTGATCTCCGTTTGAAAGCCTGTTTGAAAGCGCATCCTCCAGGCAGCCGCTGTCCAGCGTTCTCTGCCTTGTTCTCTCATTGTGTGTAAGCACATAATAGGTCTCACCGGTTTCGGGGTAAGTAAGGCTTATTCTTTTTCCAAGGCCGACATTCTCTGTTTCAACCTCCGGAATAACACCTCTTTCTTCAACGCAAACAAGGATTTTATCCTCTTCTCCCTTTTCGGTTACTGCAAAAAAGTCAAGCTCAATTCCTGCTGTGCCAAGGCTTTCAAAAACAAGCTTTTCTGAAGAACTGTCATAAGGAAAAGCAATAAGCGCAAGCTCTTTGCTTTCCGGCAAAACAACTTTTTTTCCGCAGAGCATAAACTCCGCGTCACCGCCCTCAACCGTTCTGTATCTTACTGTTATAACAGGATTTTTAAAGGCCTCTGCTGATACCGTATATGCTGCCTTATCTCCCTTTTCACAACCGAAGGGCTTTAAATTCAAAATCGGAACGTGGTAATTTTCGCATCTGTCGCCGAGTCCGAAGCCGCCGTAAAACCGATAATCGGCAAACTGACCTTTCTTCATTCCGTCCGTATTCTGATTATCCCACGGACGGGAAACGGCATATGTAAACTCATCATAATCAAGAGCATCTATGAACACGCATTTTTCCGGAAAAGAAACCCTGCAGTATTTAACACTTGGATATTCAAGAGCGGAAAATGCATTCAGCACACAGTTCTGCTTTAAATCCGTATTATTTACAAATCTGCACCGCATAAGGTATGCTTCTTCCCTCATTCTTGTAAAGGAAACATCGGCATAAATCATATCCTTCCATAAAAGCTCATAGCGATACGAATAATAGGAATAATCCCCATTGCAGTGCCAGAGATGATAATTGCTTGGTATTGTAACATTGGGAACAGGAACAGATGAATTCCAGATAGTGGGATGCACGATAAAATCAAACCTTGCACCTGCATCTGCCGCACACTCAGCTATTCTGGATATCCCCATATATTTTTTTGAATAAGGCCCCCAGACGGGCATTGAATTCTTAATTTCTGTCATAGTTTATCGCCTTTTTAATTTTATTTATAGTAATAATACTTTTATTAAAACTGTTTGTCAATAGATTATATATTATATTTATTTTCATATAACTATTGACATAATAAACGGTATCTTATATACTATCTCTTACTGCATCAGGCAGAAAAATCAAATATCTTGTCATCGGAGAACGCACAGCCGCAGCTGTGTTGTTGAAAAGATGTCGAGTGCGCTCGGTTATTTTGAATAATCGGGCGCCTTTTTTATAAAATAACAAGATTATTATAAATTTTGTAAAGGAGAGAATCATGAGAATTCAATTATCAGACCATTTCAACTACAAAAAGCTTATCCGTTTTGTAATTCCGTCTGTTTGTATGATGATTTTCACTTCAATCTACAGCGTGGTAGACGGCTTCTTTGTTTCTAATTATGCGGGCAAAACGCCCTTTGCCGCCCTAAACCTTATCTATCCTCTTCTTATGATGTTTGCCGCACTCGGATTTATGATCGGAACAGGCGGAAGCGCAGTTGTTTCCAAGGCACTCGGGGAGGGCAAAAAGAAAGTTGCCAACGAATACTTTTCAATGCTTGTTTATGCCGCATTAATCGGCGGACTTATCATCAGCATATTGGGTTTACTATTTTTAAAGCCGATCGCAATTGCCCTCGGCGCAGACAGCAGCATGCTGTCATACTGCCTGATTTACGGCAGAATTCTGCTGTGCGCAATCCCCTTTTTCATTCTGCAGAATGTATTTCAGAGCTTCTTAGTAACTGCTGAAAAACCAACGCTTGGTCTGATTGTTACCATCGGAGCGGGGCTTACAAATATTGTTCTTGATTATCTGTTTGTAGGTGTTTTAAAATACGGACTTGCAGGCGCTGCCGCAGCAACCGCCGCCAGCCAGATTATAGGCGGAATCATCCCGATCATTTATTTTATCAGGAAAAACAGCAGCCTTTTAAAGCTTACAAAATGCAGATTTTACGGCAGAATTCTGCTTAAAACCTGCACAAACGGTTCATCGGAGCTGATGACAACGCTTTCCTCTTCGCTTGTAAATATGCTTTATAATTTTCAGCTTATGAAAATTGCAGGTGAAAACGGCATTGCCGCATACGGTGTAATCATGTATGTACACTTTGTATTTACTGCCATATTTATTGGATATTCCATCGGCAGTGCACCTGTAATCGGCTACAACTTTGGCGCTGAAAACCATAAAGAACTAAAAGGACTGCTGAAAAAAAGCATGGTTATAACTGCTGTCTGCGGAATTATTCTCACCGCTGCAGCTGTGTTGCTGGCTTCTCCTTTGTCAAAGATTTTCGTAGGCTATGATGAGGAACTGTTCAGCCTTACTCTTAACGGATTTCGATTGTTCTCTTTATCCTTTCTAATAACGGGCTTCAACATTTTTGCTTCTTCATTCTTTACAGCTCTTGGGAACGGATTTGTTTCAGCTGCAATTTCATTTTCAAGAACATTGCTGTTCCAGGTTGCTGCAGTTCTTTTACTCCCTATGATTTTCGGATTAAACGGAATATGGCTTGCCGTAGTTGCTGCAGAGGCACTTTCCATTATCGTTTCAGCGGCATTTTTAATTAAAAACAAAAAGCGATACAATTACTGATTTTCATTTGTCTGCACCTCAGAATTTCGGTCTTGAGGTGCAGACAAAAAAATATTAAAATTATTAAAAAAATGTATTGACATTGAGAATATTATTTGCTATTATATTAAAGCACTTGAGAGACATTCCTCTATAGCTCAGTCGGTAGAGCATGCGGCTGTTAACCGCAGGGTCGTTGGTTCGAGTCCAAC
>DESD01000035.1:0-12132 GCA_002361935.1 Ruminococcaceae bacterium UBA3323
AAAGCCCTTCTAGGGCTTAATCAATCAAAAAAACCTATTTGATTAGAAACTAATGAACCTGCTTTTTTTTGTATGATTTCGTCATCTTCTCCAATATTGCCGAATAATAGTGGCGATTTTGGATTGTGGTTAGAGAAATTTTTAGATACTGTTTTTTGGCTGAAATTTGCATAGCAGTATTTACAGCCATTTTTACAAGTATTATAAGCCCCAATATCTACGCTTGCAAAACAACCGCACTCAAATCTCTGATTTTTATCTTTGTCAATGTTTAATTTATAACCGCTTATTCTTTCAAGCCGATTTTTATCAATACAATGTGCATGCTGTATTCCATATTTATCAAGATTTATTTTTTCTGCACAAGTATCAATAATAATTCCATAGTCTTTGGCAATTTTACTGAAATGTTCAGCAATCTCTTGCATTTGGTCAAAGGAAGGGACTTCTATTTTTAATTCAGAAATATTTCTTTGGGTGTTTTTATATAAATCTAAAAAACTAATTGTGCATTTTTCAGTATAATTTGATAACTTACTGCACAACATTTCGAAATATTTTGTATGATATGAAATTGTATATTTTTCATTAAAAAATATAGGATCATATCTCCAAACCATTCTTTCTTTTCCAATAGCTAGAGAAAGTTTTTGAAATGTAGGAACGATTACTTCTTTTTTTGATGGAATATTTACTTCAACATCATTTCCATATGAATTAACAGTAAATTGAAAATAATAAGTGTAATCATCTAGTTTTGATATGTTTTTTAACATAGGTCCAGGATTTTTGGTCCAAAATACAATACCATCAATAATATCTTTCGTTAAGGGAATTCTGCTTATTTTGTGTATATTCATTGGATTTCTTGTATAAACAAATCCCTCATTAAGTCTATTAAAAAACCACTCTGAATAATATGATGGAATATCAGTTCTTCTGCTCACACTTAAAATCATTATTTCACCTCAATAATTAACTGTACGCTTTCGCAATATCTGGCAACGCAATAATCATCGTATAAAAATTGCGGTATTTTAAATTTATTATCATTATTTTGATACTGCAGAGAGTTTTTAAAATAAGCTTCATCTTTAAATCTTTTTCGGATTTCGTAATTTATTTGAAAACCCAAATTTTTGATTTGATCAATAAGTCTTGGGAAGATATCTCTGCCAGTATTCTTACTATCAACATCGTTAATAATAATTAGCAAAGGTGAATCAACAGGTTTATATTTAACGATATTATTTGCTAAAGAATTAAACCAACCAATAAGATTGAATGGTCCGATGTTTTTATAAAAATACGAAATCAAATATTGAATAATAAGTATATTGGTGCCTTCAAATTTATAATTATTAAAATATGTTAAAACATCAATGTTTCTATAGAATTTTACATTAGGATTGTCAAATTCGTTTTCAATATAAGTGTGTATTTTTTTCCAACACGAATTGCTATCTATTCCAGAATATCTTAATTCCTGTGGGTAATTCATATATTTAAAGGCCATTAAGTCAGGAGCCGCACCACATCCTAATGAGAGTATATTAAAATATGGGTATTTATATAAATCGACTTGTTCTAATGCATATATTATTTCCGAACAATATTTATACGAATAACGGCAGACGTAAAAGTCTAATAATTTTTCACAGGAATAATCATCTCGATAAACATTTTTGTGAAAATGAATATCATCCAAGCAATTTTTGCAATTACCTTTACATGCTTCACTGCAACTTCCTTTTTTGTTGCAATGATTACATGCTCTTTTTTTATATTCTTCATTGCAATATTTTACTAATTCATCAATAAACACTACTTTTCCTCTTTTCTTATTATTATATTTTTGTTTACATAATATAAGTGTCGAAAAGTTATAAAAAGTAACATTTTTTTCAAAAATTTTTATACCATTACCTTAAAAACGATTTTTCTTACATTGGTTTCCTTATCTGCACTGAGACCGGGCAGGTGTGCATCCTCGGGATACAGAAGAAGAAATGTGCCTTTTGTAAGCGTAAAATCAAAAAGCGGTGTTCCCTCATAAAAGGCAATATCCTGCCCTTTTGAATATCGTTCCTCAACAAGGTCAACTGAATTCAGCCTTGCCCAGCGTATTCTTTCCACGCCGCTTACGATATACTGAACATCTATATATTTCTTATGAGCCTCAAACATCATTTCCGGTGTCTGAGGCTTTGTTCTGTATGAGCTTATAGAAGCGAAAATCTTATCACCGTCTATTTCATAGGTGCCGTCTTCTTTGCCGTTTTCGTTAAAATCCTTAACGAATTCGGCAGCCTTTTCAAGAAGGGGAAGCGCCTCAAAATAATCCGATATATTATCCATTTTATCAAAAATCATATTTATTCAACTGCCTTCAGGGATTCTGCCATAGGTATTTTGTCTATTCTTCGTTTCATAAACTGGTTAACAAGCATTGCAAAAAGTATGGTGCAGATAATGGCAACAACAAAGCTTGTTTGTTTTATGGAAACAGCAAAAGTAATTCTGTCTATCACAATAAGCTTCATTACCGCCGAATGGAACAGCATGCCCAGCGGAAGCCCGATAAAGCTTGAAATAATGGAAAGCACAAGGTTTTCACGAAGCACGTAGCTGTTTTGCTCTTTTGGATAGAAGCCAAGAACCTGAACGGTTGCAATTTCCCGTCTGCGTTCTGCGATATTGATATTTGTTAAATTGAATATAACAACAAATTCAAGCACTCCGGAGAATGCTACAATAAGCCAGATGATATAATTCAGGCTGTTCAGTGCAATATCAACCGAATGCCGTGTGTCGCTCAGCTGATTAACGGCTGTTACACCGGGGATGTTCATAAGCTTTTCAGCAAGTGCTTCACTCTCTGCATCTGTGTGAAACAAAATGGTGTTTTCCTTCCATTCTGCAAAGGCAGACGGCTGGGATTCCGAGGCTATAAGAACGAAATTGTCAACATAGTTGTCAAAAATTCCGCTTACGGTTGCCTCGATGGCTTTATTATCATTGTTTTTAATAATAATAGAATCACCGGTTGAAAGGGAAAGATTGTCTGCAATGCCTTTGCTGATGATAACAGGCTTTGCAGATATATCAGCCTGCGGAAATGCAACCGTCTCTTTTCCGTTTTTAAAGCTCCAGAAATCGGAAAGCCTGCTTGTATCATTAAAGCTGTAGTAATTGATTGCCCGCATTGTTGAATCCTCGTTTGAGATTTCAACCCTCAGCTCCTGGCAGGTAATGTAATCCTTTAGTTCCGAAACAGCGGTAATGTCGTTAAAGGCCTTTTCGTTACTGTAGGTTGCTTCCATCTGATATTTCTGAACATTATCATATTGAAGAGAAGCGATTTCAACCATGGAATCTCTTACGCCGAAGGCGGTAAGCACCAAGCCTGCGCAGCAGCTTACGCCGATGAGCATCATAAACAGCCTTTTCTTGTAGCGGAACATATTTCTGAGTGTAACCTTTTTAAGGAAGGAAAGTCTTTTCCAAAAGGGCTTGAATCTTTCAAGAAGAATCCTTTTTCCGCTTGCAGCAGGCAGGGGTCTGATAAGAACAGCAGGATTGCTGTATAATTCTCTGAAGCAGGAAATAAGTGCACTGCCGAGAATGCCGATCAGGGCAACTCCAAGTGTGCTGACTGCAAGGGAAATATTGAAAACATATTTGATTGGTGCAAAATCATAAAGCGAGCTGTATGCAAACCAGAAGATTTTCGGGATTCCGAAGGTTCCGCCGAAAAATCCGATTAACCATCCGATAACAGTTGCAATTCCCGAATAAAACAGGTATTTTCCCGTTATTGTGCCGTTTCCGTAGCCCATGGCTTTCAAAACACCGATCTGTGTTCGTTCCTCATCCACCATTCGGGTCATCGTTGTAATGCAGACAAGCATTGCAATCAGAATGAAGAAAATAGGCAGGATATTTGCAATGCCGCTTATAATAGAGGTATCGCTTTCAAAGCTTAAATAGCCCAGATTTTCTTCTCTTGTTAAAATATAGGTTGTCGGATCTTCAAAATCCATCTGCTTTCTGAGTTCGGCCTCAAGCTCGTCTGTGCTGACGCCGTACATGGCGGCAAGCAGGGATAAATCATCCTTACTTACCCCAAGCGTGCTGTAAGCACGGTTTTCAACGGCTGACTGGAAAAGCTCTGAAATATGACCTTTTTGTTGTTGGATTAGCTTATCATAGTCACTGCTGTAGGCAGGTGCCTTTTCCGAAAGGGTTAAATAAAGGTCCGTAAAATATTTGCCTGTGAAATTTTCAGGCTGAATGTAAACAAAGCCCGTAAGCGTTCCGCTGCCTATATTTGCCGTTCCTCTGTTGTTTCCAAGATAAAGAGGGGAGCTTGCAGTGCCGACAATTGTATAAGCTGTAGTTTTTACCGTATCAAAAATGTCCTTGCCGTTCTCACCCGAAAGCTCTATTGTTTTGCCGATGCAGTCTGCATCAAAAACTCTTGCATCAACAAGGCATTCGTTATCGGCAGATGGCATTTCGCCCGAAACCAAAGCGGGGTTGTTGATATATTTCGGCATGGCAATCAGCTTGTACGCTGCTGTTTTTTCATTGAATTTAAGAAGTGCATCAACACTCTTTCCGCCCTCGGCAAGGCCAACGGCAGAATCACTTTGAAAGGTTTTTACGTCATCTTCCGTAAAGCCTATTGTTGAAAGCAGTCTGAAATCAAAGAAATTCTGGTTGCTTAGATAATCATGGCAGGTTTGTGCCATTGCCGATTTTGTTATTTTCAGACCCGAGAAAAATCCTACGCTGAGCGTAACAATAAGCAGGATTGCAAGGAATCTTCCGAACGAGGATTTGATGCTTCGCCTTGTTAATTTAATAACTGAAAAATTCATTGGCATCACCACTCTATTTCTTCAATCGGAATAATCTTGCTGTTTTTCTTGTTTGATTCAATTTTTCCGCTTTTGATGCGTATAATTCGGTCTGCCATCGGGGCGATTGCCTGGTTGTGGGTTATGATAACAACGGTTGTGCCCTGCTTTCTGCTTAAATCGTAAAGCATTTTAAGAACGGCTTTTCCTGTTACATAGTCAAGCGCACCCGTCGGCTCATCGCATAAAAGCATTTTTGGGTTCTTTGCAAGCGCTCTTGCAATGGCAACCCTTTGCTGTTCGCCGCCCGAAAGCTCGGCGGGGAATTTATCTGCATGTGCCGAAAGATCAACCATTTCAAGCGCATCCTTTGCAGGAATAGGGTCCTTGCAAAGCTGTGCCGCTATTTCAACATTTTCAATTGCCGTAAGGTTCGGAATTAAATTGTAAAACTGAAAAACAAAGCCAACATTGTATCGGCGATATTCAATAAGCTCTTTCTTTTTTAGAGAGGAAACGTCAATTCCGTTAAACTTGATTTTTCCGCCTGAAACGGTGTCCATTCCGCCAAGAAGATTAAGAAGCGTTGTTTTACCTGCGCCCGATTCACCGAGAATCACGCAGAAATCGCCCTTGTTTATATCAAAGCTTGCATCGGAAAGCGCATAGGTTTTTGCATTTCCGCTGCCGTAGCTTTTTGAAACTCCCTGAAATTGAATATAAGATTTAGAAGCCATAGCTTTATACTTCCTCCAACTGATAAAAGGTATGGATAAGCCTTTTATTTTCTGAATTTATTTTGCCACCTTGGTAGCTTCAACAAATACACCGTTTGATTTTTTGCCGAGTGTAACGGTTACAGTGTCGCCTGCATTAACAAGAAGTACATCCATACAATCAGCAACGGAAATGTAATAATATTTTCCGCTGATTTCAAGATAATAAACGGTATTTCCGTTGTTTACCGAAGTTTTTACGGAAGCAACCTTTCCTTTAACGGTATTTCCGTCTGTTTCGGCAGGTGCTTCTTCACTCGGCTGCTTATTATCCTCAACAATGTAATCATCAAGGTCAACATCATTGCCGATGATTCCCTTATCCTGAAGCGCATAAATGTAGTTTTCAACCGCTGCGTTCAGTGCCTGTGCATCACTTTTGTTTGTATTATCAAGCAGGCCTGTGCCTACAAGGGTTTTGTCATCAAGGTTAACAAGTGCATAGCCCTTTACTGTGTTACTGCTTCCGTAAAGGCTCATAAAATAGGTTGGTTTGCCTTCAATATCAAGAAGAATAGGGAAGATAGCCTTGTAGCCGTAGTTCTGAACGGCGTCCTGGGCGGAACGCTGCGCAGCATTTTCCATTGCGCCGCCGTTCTGATAATATCTTGTTTCCTTTGTTCTCTGGTTGCAGAGTATGAAGCCGAAGTTTGAAGAATCCGCTTCGGCAGAGGTTACACCTGTGTAAACCCATACGTCATCGTCCAGTGCAATGCTGCCCCATCCCTCTGATGTAAGGTTTACATCGTTCTGGAAAATAATGGAATTCCAGAAGCCGTTCTGAAGCTTGCCGTAATAGTTATACTGCTCAATAACAAGTGTATCCCTGTAAACAACATCAATCCACTGTAATTCGGCATTACTCTTAACAGCCTCAATATCGTAGTATTCACTTTCTCCTGTAAGTGCATCCGTTATAATAGCGCCCTTAACATCTGTTCCTCCGAACAGACCGATTGTTTTATCCAGCACGGGGGTAATCCAGTAAGGTCTGCCCTCGTCATTGATTTCAAAATTCGGTGTATCCAAAAGTGCCGTAGGATACTGGAAACGGATGTGACGGTAAAGCTTTTCATTAAACCATTCCGTGGGGCTGTATTTAATACCTTCGCCAAACTGCTCCTTGCAGTTAACAACCGAAACCTTCTGGGTTACAAGGTCTATAATCATATAAGCGGGCAGTCCCTCTTTTGTGTTGTTGAACCATTTGAACACATCTGCGTATTCAAGGTATGCAACTCTTACAGGGCTTCCCTTGTAGTTAATCATTGTTGTTGTATTGGATACAACATACTGGCTTTTGTATTCGGCAAGCGAACCAAGCTGCTGGTCTGCAAGCGTCAGCGCTCTGTCCTGATCGATTCTCGGAACGCTGTCATAGCTGATGGATTTGAAATCCTCGCTGAATTCGCTGTTTGTAACAGGCATCAGGCTGCTGTAAGAGCCTGCACGGAAAATGGTTGCACCGCAAACAGAGCCGATAACCATAATCAAAATAAGAACTGCAACAATTGCAAGGGGAAACTTAGCCTTGCTTTTTACATATTCTTTTCGCTCAATAAGCTTGTTTGCACGGCATGCAAAGGAAAAGGCAATCATAAATATTACAATCAGCGCAATGATAAAGATATACATCTGTGAATCCTTAAAATTTAAAGCCGGAAGCATATTGTAATAAACGATTCCGCCTGCAATCAATGTTGCAATAAAGGAAATAAGCAGCCGAAGCCATATTTTTTTAGGCTTTACAACAGCTTGTACCTCATCTGCTTTTGCCCATTTGAACTTTTCTTTGAAGCCTTTTATAACTTCATCTGCATTGTAATCCATATTTGGAATTTGTTCGCTCATATTTTTTCTCCATTCAAAAGTATATAGTATTTCAATAATAGCATATTATAATATTTTAATCAATAATGAATATGTAAACAATTAAATTAATAGTTGTTATTTCAAATTCAATATGCTACAATACCTGTGTATAAATGGAATCAAGCTGTTTAAGGAGGATTTCTTATGAGATGTAAAAACTGCGGCTCAGAGAATGAAGACGGAAGATATATATGCCAGAACTGCGGTTCTCCGCTTTATGATGAAAATGATGAAATTATGGAAAACGGTGCATATCCTGATGAATATGAGGATGATGACGAGGAATATGAAAAAAAGGCAACAAGGAAAAGTATAATCATTATTATTGCGCTTGCTGTTGTTCTTGTTGCCGTTATTGCAGGTGTTGTTTTTGCCGTTACCAGCCTCGGCGGCAGCAAAGCTCCCGAATCAAGCAGCTCCGATAAGGTAAGTGTGTCAGACAATTATTCCGAGCCTTCGGGCAGCAGTCTTAATAACACAACCGAAAAAACAACCGAGAAAACTACGGAATCCACAACAGAGAAAACAACCGAAAGCACAACAAAAGCCACAACAACAACCACTACAACTAGACCGAGCAGTACAAAGCCGACAGAAGCCAAATTCAAGATCTATGTTGATGTAGACGGCAACGGAAACATTTTAGGTGAGGGCGAATATGCAAAGGGAAAAAGAGTAACGCTTGTTGCAACACCTGATGCGGGTGCCCAGTTTGTGGGCTGGTATGAAAACGGCGTTATTGTTGCTTCGGGCACGAAATATTCATTTACGGTTGACGGCGAAAGGCATTTAACAGCCTTGTTCCAGAAAGCACCGGAGGAGGTTTCGGATAATGAGCCTGCAGAAAATGAGTAAGGGCGAAAGGGCAGAGGCTCTTTTTATGAAGGGCTATAATTGCTCGCAATCGGTTGCTGCTGCGTTTGCAGAGGAAATGAATATGCAGGAAGCGGATGCTGCCAGATTAACAATTGGTTTCGGCGGCGGAATCGGCAGAATGAGAGAGGTATGCGGAACGGTTTCGAGTATGGCTTTTGTTTTGTCGGCTCTTTATGCTGATGAGGGCAAGGGTTCGGTTTATGCAAAAATTCAGGCTGTTGCGGAAAAATTTGAGCAGGAAAACGGCTCAATCATTTGCCGTGAACTTCTTGGACTGGATAAGAACGGAAAAAGATGCCCCGTTCCCGAGCCGCGTACAGAGCAGTATTATAAAAAACGTCCCTGTAATCAGCTTGTGCATATGGCTGCCGATATTTTAGCAGAATTTCTGAAAACGAATTGAATAGACGGAATGAACAATCTGTTCCAAGGAACAGGTTGTTTTTTTACTGCTTAAATATGATAAAAGCAGGTGAAAACGGCTTTTGATATGTAAAAATGCCTGCGTGATATAAAAAAATAAAAATTTTTAAATTTTTTTGTTACCTTTCCCCACTTTTCTACACTATATAGGTGAAGGGAGGTAAGTGATGGACAGTAAAGATATCATTCAGTTCCTGAAATCAGAGCCGATGACATTCACTTATGAGGAAATAGAGCAGATGATGGATGATGAATTGTCAAAAGCTCCGGAGGAAATGGATACCGATTTTGTAGACATGTGCGCCGAGGTGCTTAATAATGCAGTTTCGGAAAGCACCAAAAACAAGAAAATCAAAAATAAAAGGATCAAAATTACAAAAATATTATCGTGTGCTGTTATTATTGTTGCTGTTTTGGGTATAGCAATTCCTGTTTCGGCAAAATATATCAATAATGATACATCCAATAAAATTGTTAAATTTTACGAAGAGCATTTCTCTGTTGATCTGGGAAGCGGAGAAACGGATTCAGATAAGCATCTGGATGAAAATACCGAATTGGTCGGTAAATTGAAAGACGGCGGCTTTGATCAAGTAATCCTGCCGGTTGCTCTTCTGAATGATTATACATATACGGTTGATATTGCAGAAAGCAAAAGCTTTTTATCGGCATTGATTTCGTTCAGTGCTTCCGATACGGATTTAAAAATCAGTGCGGCAATTTCTAAATATAAAAACAATTATATTGCATCTTTGCTGGATGAAGAATTAAAGGTTTCTTTTGAATATGATTCAGCAAAACAAATTACCATAAACGGAATGGATGTTTTTGTTTTCAGCAACGAAAATTTTTCAACCATTACCTATGTTGATAAAGATACCTTTTATGATTTTCAGTTAAACAATTGCAGTTTTGATTCCGCGATTTCAATTGCCGAATCTTTAGAGGAAGGGGAATGATTATGAAAAGAATTTTAAAATTAACGGTGGTCAGCCTTCTGCTGGTTTCATTTTTAATACCGTATACGGCTTTTGCCGCAACAAATGATGCAGAATGGCAGGATATTGGAATATCCGAAGAAGAATTTTATGCTTTGTTATCTGAAAATGCCGATGATGCCATAACAGCATATACATCGGGATTAATCTCCACTTATACAATTTCAATGGCAAAGGACGGAAACAAATTAACTATTTTAGGATATACAAGAGGAAGAACAGACGTTATCAAATGCGGCTTTACTCAGGTAATTGTTCAGCAAAGAAAAGATAGCAGCAGTAAATGGAATGATTATTTGACTTATAAGGATTTGTATGCGGATACATTTGCATATAACTTGTTCAGAGAAATTTTTGTTCCAAAGGGTTATCAGTATAGAGTAACCTGTATACATTATGCCAAGAAAAATAATATATCAACTGAACATATAAGCAACTATACAAAAGTATATCAGTATTAATAAAAAAATCCCTCCAATGAGAGGGATTTTTTTATTTTCCATTTTGATGAATTTTGATTCACGGTATATGCCTCAGTTTTGAGAGCCACGCATTTAAACCCTTAAATTATATAGATTTCCATGCAGGTTAACGTTATGGATTAAGAGCTTTAACCAATTCGTCCGTATCTGTCAGATTGATTCGTTTTGAACAGATGTACGTTCTGTAATCCGTGCCGAAATTGATTTTTTCATCAGGGCTGAATTTTCCGTAGCTTGAGGTTACAATTGTTCCGTCTTCAAGTACAACATTTCCGCAATATCCCGTATCGCTTCCTGCATAATATTCGGGTTCCGTCTGATCTTTGGTATATATGTGGGCAAGCTTGATTCTGTATTGCCCCTGCGTGCCGTTTTTTAAATCGTCATATGTACCAACCCATGCAACCCAGCCTTCACTGATAAAGCCGCCGGTGGTGCTTGTGCGTGCGTTTTGTTCTGCCTTGAGGCCCCTTTCTATTGAACGAAAGGTAATGAAAAGCCTGCCGTCTTTTGTCCATTCTGCTTTGTGTCTTTCACCATTAAGAGCAGCAGGCAATTCAACAGGCTTACTCCATGTTTCACCTTCATCATTTGAGAATGAAACGAGTGAATTGACTTTTTTGGAATTACTTCTTGAAATCAGGCACAGTTCATCGCCCTGTCCCTGCTCAGAGCGGATGCATTCAACCTCACACATGTTTGAGGACTCTTCAATATCACGGTACTGTGAAAAATATTTTTCGGGCACACTCCACTGAGGGTTTCCCTGTTCATCAAACGTTAAAATGGTTTTGTAGTTGTAAAAATCACTGTCGTGGAAAAATCCCATCCATTTGTCAACAAACACACCGTTTTCTTTGAGCTGAGTAAGGCTTGCCATTGCCACAATCGGAATAACGGGGTTGCTGCTGTTAATGTCATAAAACGTTTCAAATTCTGTCCATGTCTGTCCTTCGTCAGTTGAAACAGAGCAGTTGAATCCGCCGTCTGTGGGATCATTTTTCCATTCCGGATTAGCAGAAATCATAATTAATTTATCATCTGTTTTTCCATCCGTGAATTTAAGGCGGTAAATGGTGGGAGTTTCCCGTGAATCTTTCCAGCTTTTTGGTGTGTTTTCCATTTCTTCAGACCATGTCACACCGCCGTCGGTGCTGATTTTATTAAGAACTGCACCCTTGCCGTGTCCGGCAGGATACACGGTTAAAATATTACCGTTTTTCAAAAGCACGGAATCCGGATGCGCCATATATTTTTTGGAAGCATCAACAGTTGTAAGCTCATACAGATAGTCATATTTACTGTCAAGCTTTTCAGGTTTTGTACTTAAATCCAGCTCGGGGATTGTGTAGTCGGATCCTGTAAATGCCAGCGGAATGGTTTCTTTTTTCTGACAACCGTAAAAAATCACGCAGATAAGAGCTGCACAGATTAAAACACTGATAAGTTTTTTCATTAGAATTCTCCGTTCTTATTTGTAGTTTTATTGATTTATAATTATTGTATCATAAACACGCTGAATACTGCAATCCTTTCCTGTTTCAAAAAATTTTCGGAAGCTTTCTTCCTGTTTCTTCGGTTTACGCCTTAAAATCAGAGCTTGCTTTTCGCCCTTTCCTTTATAAAAAAAACAAGCAGAGTAAACAAAAGTTCACTCTGCTTGGTACACCGGAAGGGATTCTCCTCTTGCTATCAAAAGGTACACTGTACCTTTTTCCTGAAAATTTTCGGCTTACGCCTCAGTTTTCAGAGCCACGTGTTCGAATCCCTCGTCTATTGATATAATAAATAAAGGATACGGACCGATGTCCATATCCTTTATTTGGTACGCCGGAAGGGATTC
>DESD01000035.1:12395-58216 GCA_002361935.1 Ruminococcaceae bacterium UBA3323
AGGGATTCGAACCCCCGACCTTCTGGTTCGTAGCCAGACACTCTATCCAACTGAGCTACCGGCGCAAATAATGAATGCTTAATGCTCAAATACTATAACACATTGATTTATAAAATGCAAGCATTTTTTGTAAATCACTGCTGATTTTTATATTTTAGCGGTGCAGTTCCGTAATACTTCTGAAAAGCGGCTGTAAACTTACTTTGGCTTTCATATCCAACCGCTTTTGCAATTTCCGCTACGCTCTTATCCGTATCAATCAGCATTTTTGCTGCATATTTCATTCTGTGCTCATGCATATGCGCAGCAATTGAAGCGTTGTAAACCTTTTTGAAAGCCTGCTTAAGTGTTGTTGGATTCATTAAGAATTTTTCGGAAAGGGCTTCAATTGTTATGCGTTCGTTAATATGCTCCAAAAGATAATGATGAACCCTTTTTGCCGTTTCGGCAGGGGAGGCCGTGCTGCTTTCGCCGCTCTTTTCCGGGCAGGCTATTTCCATAACCTCCTCAATCATCTGATGAAGAAGCCGGCAGATTTCCGTATCTTTGGCTTTATAGTAAACCTCCTTGCCTTCTCGCCGGCTTTCAATAAGCCCATTATCTTTCAGAATACGCAGATGGTGTGAAACAGCAGGGCTGCTCATATCCATAAGGGCGGAAATATTGATAACGCATTCCTCATAATGGCATAAAATCCAAAAGATGCGCATTCTTGCGGAATCGCCAAGCTGCTTTGCAATTTCTGCAGCAACGGTAAAGCGCTCCTGCTTATTCAGCTCTTTTCTGAGAAAATCATTGCAGTCGTTGGTGCCGTGATCATGCGGCAAAGCGGTAAATTTCATAATGCTTCTCCTTTTTATCCCTTTTGGCAACGGATTTGCTCCGAATGGAAGAAATCCGCCGAAGTTCGTTGATTTCCTTCCTCATTATGATTATACTGCAGATAGAACGATTAAACAAGTGCTTAATCGTTTAACAATACAAATATTTTATGAGGTGTTTATTATGAAAAAAACATATAATATTGAAGTGGATTGTGCGAACTGTGCGAATCTGATGGAAGAGGCTGCGAATAAAACAGATGGTGTATTTTCGGCTTGTGTTAATTTTATGATGCAGAAAATGAGTGTTGAATTTGAAGAGTGTGCAAATGAGAGGAAAACGATGAAAGCGGTTTTGAAAGCATGCAAAAGGGTTGAACCCGACTGCGAAATTGAATTTTGAGGGGCAGTGTTATGAATAAGAAGCAAAAAAAAATGCTGTGGCGCATTATAATATCAGGCGTGATTTTAATACTTGCCAATGTTATTCCGTTAAGCGGAATGACGATATGGGTTAAAATGGCATTGTGCCTGGTTTCCTATCTTATTATTGGCTATGATATTCTGAAAAAGGCCTTCAGGGGAATACTGAACGGCAGGGTTTTTGATGAAAACTTTTTAATGGCTGTTGCAACAATCGGTGCAATAGCACTTGGCATATATGAAAAGAAGGGCGATTATAACGAAGCGGTTGCCGTTATGCTGTTTTATCAGGTAGGCGAGCTGTTTCAGGGTGTTGCCGTTGGAAAAAGCAGAAGAAATATCAGTGCATTAATGGATATCCGCCCTGATTATGCGAATATTGAGGAAAACGGAACGCTGAAAAAGGTTGATCCGTCTGAAATATCGGCAGGCAGTATGATTGTTGTTCAGCCCGGCGAAAAAATTCCGCTTGACGGCATTGTAGAAAACGGTTCATCCTCAATCAATACAAGCGCACTTACAGGTGAAAGTCTGCCTTGTGAGGTTGTTGCCGGCAGCGAGGTTATCAGCGGATGTATCAATATAAACGGTGTGCTTAAAATCAGAACAACCAGGGAATTCGGCGAATCAACCGTTTCTCAAATTCTTAAGCTGGTAGAGGAAAGCGGCTCACGCAAATCCAAATCGGAAAACTTCATTTCAAAATTTGCTAAAATATATACGCCGTTTGTCTGCGCTTCGGCACTTCTGCTTGCCGTGCTGCCCCCTGTAATCCGGCTGATCAGCGGTAATACAGCCGAGTGGCAGGAATGGATTTACCGTGCTTTGGTTTTCCTTGTTATAAGCTGTCCGTGTGCACTTGTTGTCAGCATTCCGCTGAGCTTTTTTGCAGGTATAGGCGGAGCAGGAAAGGCGGGTATTCTTATTAAAGGCTCAAATTATCTTGAAACCCTTTCCAAAACAAAAATTGTTGTATTTGATAAAACCGGTACGTTAACACAGGGCGTTTTTGAGGTTAAGGCGGTTCACCATAATGATTTGGATGAAAAAAAGCTTATTGAATATGCAGCTCTCGCCGAATGTGCATCCTCTCATCCGATAAGCAGGAGCTTGCAAAGGGCTTACGGCAGGGAAACGGACCGAAGCCGGGTGAAAAATATTGAAGAAATCAGCGGTCACGGAATAATTGCCGAGGTAGATGGTATAAAGGTGGCAGCAGGCAACGAAAAGCTGATGAAAAAACTTGGCATAGCGTGTACGCCATGCCACAGTGTGGGAACAATTATTCATATTGCGTTAAACGGCGAATATGCAGGGCATATCGTAATCTCGGACATCATAAAGCCGAATGCGAAACGGGCGGTTGCGGCACTTAAAGGTGCAGGCATTGTTAAAACCGTTATGCTTACGGGTGATGCAAAAAGCGTTGCAGACAAGGTTGCAGCTGATATCGGGATTGATGAGGTACGCAGTGAGCTTCTGCCTGCCGATAAGGTTTCTGCAGTTGAAAGGCTGATTAAAGAAAAAAGCGAAAAGTCAAGGCTTGCCTTTGTTGGTGATGGTATGAATGACGCTCCTGTTCTGAGCAGAGCAGATATCGGGATTGCAATGGGTGCCATGGGTTCTGATGCGGCTATTGAAGCGGCGGATGTTGTTTTGATGGATGATGATCCTATGAAGATTTCGCTTGGTATAAAGATTTCAAGAAAGTGTTTAAAAATTGTTTATCAGAATATCGTTTTTTCACTTGCTGTTAAATTGGGAGCACTTCTGCTTGGTGCACTCGGCATTGCGAATATGTGGATTGCAATCATTGCCGATGTGGGTGTTATGGTGCTTGCCATTCTGAATGCAATCCGCTGTCTGAAAATTCCAAAGTAAATCATAAAACGGAGGGGCATTCCCTCCGTTATTTATATGTTGTATTCATAAATGTTGAAATCAACGTTTCCGACACGTTCAATAAATTCGGTTTTTTCTCCGATATATCGGAATCCCATTTTCTGATACAGCTTTTCGGCAGGCAGGTTGCCCTTAACAACATCAAAAATAAGTTTGCTGTTTCCTCTTTCTTTTGCAATCACAAAAAGCTTATTCATCATCAATCTGCCTAAATGCTGATTGCGAAAATCCGAATGGACTGTAAATAAATGAAGCGATGAATAATCGCCGTGATTAACCGTTGCCATTGCGCCTGCAATCCTGCCGTCAATAACCGCAACATACATGTTTTTATCGTTAATATGTTTTTTTATATCTTCAATGCAAGGATAAAGGCCTATCTGCCACAGCGGTGAATACCTTGCTCCCTCTAATTCTCTGCATACATCTTCGTAAAAATGATATATCCTTTCTGCTTCTCCGTGTTCGGCACGCTTTATCTCAATGTTCATAATATAATCTCTTTCTCAATTAACCAATCCATAATTTTGTGTGCTCTGCCTTCAAGCTTGGGCAGCTCGTCTTTACCGAAATACTTAAGCTGAAAGCTTTCTCCGTCAGTTACCTTTAGGTTTCCCTTTACATTGTTAGCACGATAAAGTGCAATAACAGAGTATAGCTTATCGCCTTTCGGATACTCAAAATAAAAATCTTTGCCTGAAAACACATTTAGAAGTGTAAAGCTTTCTGCGTCTAAATTTGTTTCTTCCTTCAATTCTCTTGCCGCAGCATCTTCAAGTGTTTCACCAAGCTCCAGCGAACCGCCCGGAATTCCCCATGTGTTTGTATCGGAACGCAGGTTTAAAAGAATTTTATTGTCTTTTAAAACAACAATTGTTGCACCGGCCGAAAGCATAGGCTTGTGACCGATGTATTTTCTTATATCCTCTATGTAGCTCATAACAGACCTCTTCCTCAACAAATCATTTTTTATTATGTTTAAAAAATAAAATCTTTAATAAGTTCCGGTGATACTTGATTGCCGATTCTTTCTATTTCACCCATAACCCGTTTTACTCCATATTCGGTTTTATACCAATTATCTCTGTTGATTTCAAATCCGTCAAAGGTTACAACCGAAAATTCAACATCAGGGAAATACATCTGATAAAATAAAAGACACCGTTTTGCGTGAAAGGATTTGCAAACAATTAATCCCTTTTTGATATTAAAATGATGCTCTGCAGCAATTCTTTTTGCAAATTCTGCATTCTGCCTTGTGTATGCAGACTCGCTTTCGCCGTAAATGTGATCTTCCCCAACCCCGTTTTTAGTTAAAATATCTTTATAAAAATCATATTCCGTATGGTATTCGGGAATCGGAAAGCGATCACGCTTTATACTGAATTTACCGCCGATAAATATTTTATCAGAGTAACCTTTTTTATAAAGCCCGGCAGCAAGTTCGGCAGCCTGCGGCAATGAACCGCCGACAACAAAAATGGCGTCTGCGGCAGCAGGCTTGTCATACACAAAAATAAACTCTGTTATTTCTTTAATTGTTTTTGCAGAAAGAGTAATCATATATATTTACCCCTATTTTTCCAACTCATAAAGTAATTTTTGTTTCATTTCTTTAAGTTCTTTTTTACTTGGTTTATTCTTTTGTTCATACATTTTATCTAGAGGATACCACCAAATAGGTCCTTTTTCGTTATAGCCATGTCCCTCTAAATCGCCGTCTCTTCTTGGGTTGAGGTGCCAATGCAGGTGCCCGTCACCCATTCCGAGAAGCTCATAATTCATTTTTTCGCAGGGAAATGCTCTTGAAACTGCTGCGGCAACATCAGCCATTTCAGATAAGAATTTATCACGAAAGTCCTTATCAAGCTGATCCAGCTCTGTTTTGTGCTTTTTACACAAAAAAAGGGAATACCCGTAAAAATGCTGAAAATCTCCGATTACAACATAGCCCGTTTCAAGCTCTTTAACAAAATACGGATTTTTGTTGTTTTTTATCATATCTATTCTATCACAAATTAAGCACATAGGAAATACCTCCAAAAAATAAATCCCCAAACAATAGTTTGAGGATTTGTAAACATATTATCTTTTTGAGAACTGCGGTGCACGGCGGGCTGCCTTGAGACCGTATTTCTTTCTTTCCTTCATACGTGGGTCACGGGTGAGGAATCCGGCCTTTTTAAGAGCAGGACGAAGTGACTCATCATACTGAAGAAGAGCTCTTGCGATACCGTGGCGGATAGCGCCTGCCTGGCCTGTTACGCCGCCGCCGTTTACACGGCATACGATATCAAACTTTTCTGCTGTATCTGTAAGATTAAGCGGCTGGCGAACGATAAGCTTCAGTGTGCCGAGACCGAAATAATCATCAATATCTCTGTCATTAATTGTAATTTTGCCGGTTCCTGCATAAACACGAACTCTTGCAACAGATTCTTTTCTTCTGCCTGTGCCGTAGAAATAAGGATTTGTTTCGTACATAATCTATAAACCTCCCTTACATTTCCCAAGCTTCAGGCTTCTGAGCCTCATGCTTGTGTTCTGCGCCCTTATAAATGTGGCATCTTGTAAGCTGCTTTCTGCCCTGTGTTGTGCTTGGAAGCATACCCTTAACAGCAAGCTCCATAGCAAAATCACTTTTCTCATTCATAAGTGTGCCGTATTTAACTTCCTTAAGGTTACCAATATAACCTGTGTGATGCTGATAAAGCTTCTTGTTGAGCTTATCGCCTGTAAGAACAGCCTTATCTGTGTTGATAATAATAACGAAATCTCCGCAATCTACATTTGGAGTAAAGATTGGCTTGTGCTTGCCGCGAAGAAGAACTGCTGCTTCTGCTGCAACTCTTCCGAGAGGCTTGCCCTCAGCGTCAATAACATACCACTTGCGTTCAACTTCGTTAGCTTTTGGCATAAATGTTGACATTTTGTTTTCCTCCGTTAATAGTTAATTACATTTTTAATGCGTGGGAATATAATAGCACAAGAAGTATTATTCGTCAACACCAAATTTAAAATAATACCGTAATACTCCGTTTTTCTCATTTATTCTCGTTTATTCATATGATTTTCTAATTTATAATTTACAAAAAGAAGGTGTTTTTTATAGATCCGTGTGCTGCAAATATGTCTGTTTCCGCGCTTGCTTGTGCGATTGCAGAGGGTAAAAGTGCCGAAGAAATAAATGCGTTAAGTGCGTTTTTTACGCAGCTTGGAGATTCTCTTCAAACAATTACTGCCTTTAAGGATTTGAATAATAAATCGTGCAGTCATTAAAAAACCTACTTGTTTTGTATGAAATGGTATTGAATTTATTATAATAATTTGATACAATATTACCTTCAAGAGGTGTATTTAATGAAAATATCCGATATATTAAAAGGAAACAGGGTAAATGTTTCGTTTGAGGTATTCCCTCCGAAGGAATGGAGCAAAATTGAAAATACAAAGGCTGTTGTTCGTGAAATGGCAGAAAGCCGGCCTGCTTTTATGAGTGTAACCTATGGGGCGGCGGGAACAACCTCGGGCTTTACAACTGAGATTGCCGCTGAAATTAAAAACAGCGGCGTTACGCCGCTTTCGCATTTAACCTGCCTCACTTCAACAAAAAACAAGATAGATGCTGTTCTGAATGATCTGAAAGAAAACGGCATTGAAAATATACTGGCTTTAAGAGGCGATATTCCGCAGGGCTTTGTTTTTCCGGATGAGCAGCATTTCCATTATGCTTATGAGCTGGTTAACACAATCAGGGAGTATGGGGATTTCTGCATCGGCGGTGCCTGCTATCCAGAGGTTCATCCCGAAAGCGCAAACAGGGTTGAGGACTTTCAGCATCTTAAGGAAAAGGTAGACTGCGGAATTGATTTTCTTACAACCCAGATGTTTTTTGATAACGAGGTTTTCTATCGCTTTAAAGAAAACTGCGCAATAAAGGGAATAGATGTTCCCCTGATTGCAGGAATTATGCCGATTACAAATGCAAATCAGATTAAACGAAGCGTTGAGCTTTCCGGCTGTGCTTTTCCTAAAAAATTTATGAAAATTCTGGAGCGTTTCGGTGAAAATCCAAAGGCGATGAAGCAGGCAGGAATAATTTATGCAACCGAGCAAATTATAGATTTAATGGCAAACGGGCAGAATAATATACATATCTATACAATGAACAAGCCCGATGTTGCAGCGGCTATTATGAAAGGTTTATCTGAAATAATAAATGAATAAAGCAGAAATATTAAGATATTTAAGAACAAAAAGTACAATTGAGGATGAAGCACTTTTAAATCTGATAGAAGAGCTTATGGACGAGGTTAACAAAACCGTAAAGCCCAAAAGCATATACAGGATTTTTGACTGCACGGTTACGGATGATGCGCTTATCCTTGAGAATTTTGAGTTTAAAAGCAAAAGGCTGGCAGAAAACTTAAAGGGCTGCTCCAAAGTTGCCGTGCTTGCTGCTACTGTCGGAACAGAGGGGGACAGGCTCCTTCGCCGATATAATACCGAGGGCGCAAGGCTTGCTGTAATGCAGGCGGTGCTTGCTTCAAAGATTGAAGAAATCTGCGATGCGGTTCAGGAGAATATAGAAAAGGAAAACCATATTAAAACAAGGCAGAGATATTCGCCGGGATATTTCGATTTGGATATATCCGAACAGAAAAAGCTTTTCAGCCTTGTTGAAATAACAAAAAGATGCGGAATTTCTCTGACGGATACCTGCCAGATGATTCCAACAAAATCAGTTACGGCTTTTACAGGAATAGAGTGATAAATCAACTATTCCGATTGTATTTACCTCAAAATTTGTCTATGGCATAATTTTGAGATGGCTGAATTCACATCACGCCTTATCCGGCTGCGATAAGGTATTTGTGATTTTAAATCTAATTTGTTGCCAGAAAGGCTATGCGAATTGTATGAAAATTAAATTTTTTGACGGAAGCATGGGAACAATGCTTCAATCAGCAGGCTTAAAGGCAGGCGAACTGCCGGAGCTGTTAAATTTAACAGATGAAGAAAAGGTGCTTGCCGTTCATAAAGCCTATGCGGCGGCAGGCTGTGAATATATTACAACAAACACCTTCGGTGCAAACCGCCTGAAAATGGATAATTACGAAGCGGTAATCCGAAAGGGTGTTGAAATTGCGAAAAGGGCAGGAAAAAAGGTTGCGCTTGATATAGGCCCTACGGGTAAGCTTCTTAAGCCTATGGGAGATCTTGATTTCAACGATGCTATAGATATCTTTGCAGGGATGATTAATGCCGGCAAAGACGGTGCCGATGTTGTTATTATTGAAACCATGAGCGATACTTACGAAATTAAGGCGGCTGTTCTTGCAGCAAAGGAAAACTGCAATCTGCCTGTTTTGGTTACAATGATATTTGATGAAAACGCAAGGCTGCTTACAGGGGCGGATATAAAAACCGCTGTTGCAATGCTTGAAGGACTTGGCGTTGATGCAATCGGCTTCAACTGCGGGCTTGGTCCGAAGCAGATGATTGCGTTTGTTGAGGAAATTCGGAAATGGACAAGTCTGCCGATTATTGTTCAGCCGAATGCCGGACTTCCCGAAAGTGTAAACGGAAAAACGGTTTATAATGTTTCCCCGTCTGAATTCGCCGAAGATATGAGGAAAATGGCAGAGCTTGGAGTATCCTATTTGGGCGGCTGCTGCGGAACAACGCCTAAGCATCTTGAAGAAATGATTAAGCTTTGTGCGGATATTTCCGAAAATGTTCCCGAAAAAAAGAATTTCAGCCTGATATCCTCTTATAGTGAAACGGTTGAGTTTTCGGCCAAGCCTGTTGTTATCGGTGAAAGAATTAACCCAACGGGTAAAAAGCTTTTTAAAGAGGCTTTAAGAAGAAAAGACATAGATTATATTATTAAAGAGGGAATTGCTCAAAAGGATGCAGGTGCGCATATTCTGGATGTTAATGTAGGTCTTCCCGAAATTGATGAAGCTGAAATGATGAAAAGTGCTGTTTATGCACTTCAAAGTGTGCTTTCAACTCCGCTGCAGATAGATACAACCGATATTGCCGCTCTTGAAACGGCGCTCCGTATTTACAACGGAAAGCCGATGCTCAATTCCGTAAACGGCAAGGAAAAAAATATGAAAGAGGTTTTTCCTCTTGCCAAAAAATACGGTGCAGTTGTTGTCTGTCTTTGTCTGGATGAAAACGGTATACCCGAAAATGCAGAGGGCCGGATAAGAATAGCGGAAAAAATCATAAATACTGCCGCTGAATACGGTATTGATAAAAAAGATCTTATTGTTGATGCGTTGACTATGACGATAAGTACGGATATAAATAATTCAATTGAAACACTGAAGGCGGTTAAGTATATCAAAGAGGTTCTCGGTGTGCATACCGTTCTCGGTGTGTCCAATATTTCCTTTGGTCTGCCGAAAAGAGAGGCTGTGAATACGGCTTTCTTTACATTGGCGCTTCAAAGCGGACTTTCGGCGGGTATTATCAATCCGCAGTCGCAGTCTATGATGAATGCATATTATTCGTTCAATGCGCTTTCGGCTCTTGATGAAAACTGCTCTGAATATATTGACAGTGTAACGGTTTCGGAGGCATCGAAGGCAGATACAAATGTAACGCTTCATACAGCAATTGTTAAAGGGATGAAAGAAGACGCAGCAGTCTGTGCAAAAGAACTGTTAAAGGATCAGGATTCCCTTGATGTAATCAACAAGTATATTATTCCTGCACTGGATGAGGTCGGTGCAGGCTTTGAAGCAAATAAAATTTTTCTGCCCCAGCTTCTTATGAGTGCCGATTCTGCAAAAGCGGCATTTGATGTTATCAAAGAAAAAATGATACTAAGCGGTGCAAAACAGAAAAACGGCGATAAAATCGTGCTTGCAACGGTTCACGGGGATATCCACGATATCGGCAAGAATATCGTTAAGGTGCTGCTTGCAAACTATGGCTTTGATGTTATAGATCTGGGAAAGGATGTTCCCGAAGAGGAGGTTCTTCAGGCCGTTGTTGAAAATAATGTTAAGCTTGTGGGGCTTTCTGCACTGATGACAACAACGGTACCGTCAATGGAAAGAACCATAAAGCTTCTTCATGAAAACACAGATGCCATGGTTTTTGTGGGTGGTGCGGTTTTAACCCAATCCTATGCCGATATGATTCACGCAGATTGGTATACCAAGGATGCAATGGAAAGCGTAAGGGTAGCCAAAGAATTTTTTTCAGAGCGAACCTGATTCCAACCTAAACTTAAAGGAGATTAACAAGATGATAGAATTAAAGGATGTTGAATTTAAGGTTGATTCCCCGAACGGAGAGCTTGAAATTATTGATAAAATCAATCTTAAAATAGAAAGCGGAAAATTTATTGTAATTACAGGCCCGAACGGGGGAGGTAAATCAACGCTTGCTAAGCTTATTATGGGAATTGAAAAGCCTACAGGCGGTAAAATTCTTTTTGACGGCAGGGATATTACGGATATGCCTATAAATGAAAGGGCAAAGCTCGGTATCGGCTATGGCTTCCAGACACCGCCGAGGTTTAAGGGGCTTACTGTCCGCAAGCTTTTAAGCCTTGCTCACGGAAGCGAGCTTCCGAGTGATGAATGCTCTGCTTATTTAACAAGCGTAGGCCTTTGCTCTGCCGATTACCTTAACCGTGAAGTTGACAGTTCCCTTTCCGGCGGAGAGGTTAAAAGAATTGAAATTGCTTCTCTTATGGCAAGAAATTTAAAATTGGCAATTTATGATGAGCCGGAAGCAGGTATTGACCTTTGGAGCTTTGCAAAGCTTGTGGAAAGCTTTAAAACAATCTCTAAAAATCGTCATGAAAGCGTGCTTATTATAAGCCATCAGGAAAGAATTATGCAGCTTGCCGATGAGATTGTCATTATTGCAAACGGAAAAATCTCAAGACAGGGTGCGAAGGATGAGATTTTCCCCGAGCTTTTAAAGCAGCTTGGAAATGAAAGCAGCTGTGCTTTCAGAAAGGAGGGCTAATCCATGCTTAAAATTGATTCAGAATTGCTTAAAACAATTGCGGATCTTCATGAGATTCCCAGCGGTGCATATAATATAAGAAAGAACGGCTCTGCCATGGGCAGAAGAAGCACGGAGCATATTGAAATTATCCCGAAGGAGGATAAGCCGGGAATTGATATCCGAATTGCTCCGAATACAAAGAATGAAAGTGTGCATATTCCTGTTATTCTTTCGGAAAGCGGAATGACAGATGTTGTTTACAATGATTTTTATATCGGCGAAAACAGCGATGTTGTTATCGTTGCAGGCTGCGGCATTCATAATTCTGGCAGTGAAAACAGCCGGCACGACGGAATTCATACCTTTTATGTTGGCAAGGGCGCAAAGGTAAAATATGTTGAAAAGCATTACGGCGAGGGCGAGGGAACCGGCGCAAGAATCTTAAATCCCGTTACGATTGTAAATCTTGATGAAAATGCATCTGCCGAAATGGAAATGGTGCAGATAAAGGGCGTTGATTCAACAAAAAGAGATACAACCGCCAATCTTGAAAAGGGTGCCAAGCTTACAATTACCGAAAGGCTTATGACCCACGGAAAGCAGTTTGCGGAATCTAATGTTGAAATCAATATGAACGGCGAGGAATCGGTTTGCCAGATTGTAAGCCGAAGCGTGGGGAAAAACGATTCGGTTCAGGTTTTCCATCCTAAGGTTATCGGCAATTGTGCCTGCCGTGCGCATGTTCAGTGCGATTCCATTATTATGGATGATGCAAAAATTGCATCTATTCCTGAAATTGACGCTGCAAGTGCAGATGCCCAGCTTGTTCACGAAGCGGCAATCGGAAAAATTAATTCCGATCAGCTTCTTAAGCTTATGACCTTCGGTATGGATGAGGAAGAAGCCGAAGAGGTTATTGTTCAGGGCTTCTTAAAGTAAATATGAAAAAAGGAAGAGCATTGCTCTTCCTTTTTGCTTTACCATTTATTATGTACTCTTTCTGCAAAAACCAATTTGTCCTTAACCTTGATTTCCGTGCCGTCATCCAGAATTGCCGTGCCGGACAGCAGACCGAAAACCTGATGCGGAAGCATACAAATAACCTTAACATCAAACGGAGCCTGCCGGTCTATTATCGGCTTGAACTTCATTTCAAATCTGCCGTCCGACGAGGTAAAGGTCCATGGATCGGTATACTTATACTTTCCGTTTTCCATCGGAATATGAAATGTTACATCTTCAAGTTTATGAGATTTACCATTATAGAACAGCATATTTTCGCTTGCCGCCGATGTGTTTCCGAAGCCGTAGCCGATATTAAAGCCGAAAACATCTCCGCCATCAAGCACCATCTGCCCGGAACCCCAATACCATGTATTATCATAGGTCCAGACGCCTCTGCCCCAATCAAGTGTTGCAAGAGAACCGTTTTCCCGGTTGAATTCATAGCGCCTGCCGTTAAATTCAAAAAAGCCGTCTGCACGCATGCAGTTTATTTTCTGATTGTAATAAAAGTGCTTATCCTTGTCAAACGGAGTTGCGATAACCATGCTTTCTTCGGGAAATTCCGTTAAGGTAACATCAAAAACAAGCGCCTTTTTACTGTTGCAGTAATTATCATAGGAGCCGTAAAGTCTGCGCTTTGTGCCGTTATTTTCAAAATGCATATCACAGGTACCTACTTTTGCACTTACATTACCAACCTCGCTTGTTGCAGGAAGATTGAGTTTGCCAAGCGGAAAAGCGCCAAGCTCCGAATCATTGAACTGAACAGGGTTTTCTCCGAATTCAAGATGAGAAACCGAAAGGCAGCTTACAAATCCCGAATCGGAAAGGGTGAGGCATAAACCGTAATCCTGATTACCAATGTAATAATAGTCCCATTCCTTAATACGCCATTTCGGCGCTTTAATATCCTCTCTGCTGTATTGCCAAAGCAGTTTTTTCGCAAAGCCCGGCTCTGCAATATTTCCGTTTGCATCAAGAAGCCTTTGCTTTTCTGTGATTTCATGCTGCATAAAATTTACCCCTTTAAATTATTCTTCAGTCAAACAAAAGACGAACCCAATAGCCTAAAACAATCCGTTTCCTGTTTAGCTATATTTATAGTAGCATACTTTTTTTGAAATTTAAAGAAGTTTTTACAAATAATATAGGGTTGTAAATATCGGGAGACTGACTTTTCATGCAATCGGCATATTTTTAACTTTTTCTTAACTGTTTGAGCTCTTTTAAATACATATAAATAATGCTAAAATATCAATGGTGATAAAAATGAAGAAAATTTTAATTGTGGATGATGATGTAAATATCGGAAATATGCTGGAAGAGGTACTGTCGGCAGAAGGCTATGGCGTTCGCCGTGCTTATTCCGGTACAGAGGCGGTTATGCTTCTTGATACTCAGCTGCCCGATTTAGTGCTTCTTGATCTTATGCTTCCCGGGCTCAGTGGGGAAGAGGTTCTGCCGAAAATAAAGGGGATTCCCGTTATTGTTGTTTCCGCAAAGATAGGCATCGAGGATAAGGTTTCGCTTCTTTTGGGCGGTGCGGCCGATTATATTACAAAGCCGTTTGATATAAAGGAGCTTCTTGCCCGAATTTCCGTTCAGCTTCGCAGAGCAGAATGCGGCAGTACGGGTGAAAAGCTTTGGTTTGATGATATTTTGCTTGATACGGCCTCGCATATCGTTTTCGTTTCGGAAAAGGAAATCAGATTAACCCGAACGGAATATGCAATTTTAAAACTGCTGATGAAAAACCCGAACCAGGTTATTGCGAAATCTGTTTTGCTTGAAAGAATAAGTGATGATACGCCGGATTGCACCGAAAGCTCGCTTAAAATTCATATCAGCAATCTCCGTAAAAAATTAAGAGAGGTCAATCATAAGGATTATATAGAAAGCGTCTGGGGTATCGGCTTTAAGATGCGTGCACAAAATTAATGATTTCTTAACCTTTATCTTAACTGCTTTCTTAACGGATAGGTATTACAATAGCCATAAATTAAAGGAGGAATTACTTATGGAATATGTTTTAAAAACCAATGCTCTCTGTAAAAATTACAGGAATTTTAAAGCATTGAACAGTCTTTCTATGAGCGTTCCGAAAGGCTCAATTTATGGCTTTGTCGGAAAAAACGGCGCAGGAAAAACAACGCTTATCCGCCTGATCTGCGGATTGCAGGAGCCAAGCGCAGGTGAATATACGCTTTACGGAAGAAAAAATACAGAAAAGGATATTGCAAAATCACGCAGAAGAATGGGTGCTGTTGTTGAAACACCGTCTGTTTATCTGGATATGTCTGCTGAGGATAATCTGAAACAGCAGTACCGTATTATCGGATTGCCGTCCTATGACGGAATGAAAGATATCCTTAAATTGGTTGGTCTTGAGAATACGGGAAAGAAAAAGGCGAAAAATTTTTCTCTTGGTATGAAACAGAGGCTCGGTATTGCCATTGCGCTTGTGGGAGATCCGGATTTCCTTGTTTTGGATGAGCCGGTAAACGGACTTGATCCGCAGGGGATTATTGAAATAAGAGAGCTGATTTTAAAGCTGAACCGAGAAAAACAGATAACGATTCTGATTTCAAGCCACATTCTTGATGAATTATCCAAGCTTGCCACACATTACGGATTTATAGATGCGGGCAGAATTGTTAAGGAAATCAGTGCACAGGAGCTTGAAAATGCCTGCCGCAAATGCACAAGGCTTACTGTTTCGTCAACTGCCGTGCTTTCAAGGGTGCTTGAAGAAATGGATGTGGAATATAAGATTATTTCCGTGACCGAAGCGGATGTTTATGCAAAGGTTAATCTGGCCCAGCTTGTAAATGCTCTTTCTGCCGAAAGCTGCGAATTGCTTTCTGCCTCCGAAAGGGAAGAAAGCCTTGAAAGCTATTATGTGAATCTGATAGGAGGCGGCAGAAATGAATAAACTTTTAAAAGCCAATTTCAGCAGATTGAAAAGCGAAACCTCTCTGTGGCTTGTTGCAGGGTCTACACTCGGGATTGCAATAGCGTTTGTGCTGGGCAGGGGAATGATAAGCAGAAATCCGAATTATGACGGAGCAGAAATTACGTTAAACAGTGTTATGTTTGAATTTTTACCGTTTATCGGTTTGCTTTTTGCAGTATTTACAGCGCCTTATATCGGCAAGGAGTACAGCGACAAAACGATGAGAAACAAGCTGATTGTCGGCCATAAAAGAGAAAATATCTATATTTCCAATTATATAATCTGTTTTGTTGGTTCTCTCTTTATCTACGCTATGCTGCTTGTTGGTGGTTTTGCCGTTGGTGTTCCGCTTCTCGGCGGTTGGCAGGGGGATATAAGTACACTGATAACTTATATTCTAATGGGTGTTTTCTTTACCGCCTCGCTTGCTTCCGTATTAACAATGCTTTGCATGCTCTGCTCAAAACGATCGGTATCTGCAGTTGCTTGTGTCATTCTGGCATTGGGGCTTATGATTCTGGCAAGCAGTATCTATAATGCTCTTTCAGAGCCTGAAATGACAAGAGAATTAATCAGCTATACAGTGGATGGCGTTGAATTGGGGGATCCCGTGCCGAATCCGATGTATGTCGGCGGTTTTAAAAGAACGGTTTTTGAATTTTTAATGCAGTTTCTTCCGACAGGGCAGGGAATTTTAATTGCCAATGAAGAGGTAACGCATCCGGTTTTGAATATTATCTATTCCATGGCAACAACGGTAATTGTTAATTTCTGCGGTATAGCTGCATTTAAGAAAAAGGATATAAAATAAGGAGAACATATGGAAATCTTGTTATGGGCTTTAATCGGTATAATGGTTGTTGTCATTATTGCTTTGGTTATTAAAATTATCTTGCTTAAAAAATCTGCAAAGGAAATTGAAGCAGCCTTTGCAGACAGGCTCGTAACGGATACCAACACGCTTATTGATATTTCCTCCTCTGATAAATATATGCAAAGCCTTGCCGCCTCCATTAATGTACAGCTGAGAAGACTTCGCAAAGAGCGTCACCGCTTTGTGCAGGGGGATATGGAACTGAAAAATGCCGTTACAAATATTTCCCATGATTTAAGAACACCGCTTACGGCAATTTTCGGCTATCTTGATTTGCTTGAAAAGCAGGAAAAATCAGAATATGTTGAAAGATACTTAAAAATAATCGGCGAAAGATGTGAAAGCCTGCAAAGCTTAACGGAGGAACTTTTTGAATATTCCGTTATAATCACTGCTGATGAGGAATTTGAATCGGAAAAAATGGTTATAAACAATGCACTTGAGGAAAGCGTGGCAGGGTATTATGCAACGCTTGTTGAGCATAATATCAGTCCGGAAATTGATTTGCCCGAAGAAAGGGTTGTTTGCACTGCCAACCGCTCTGCACTGAATCGTATTTTTTCCAATCTGCTTAATAATGCCGTAAAATACAGCGGCGGAGATCTGAAGATTTCTCTTAACAAAAACGGTGTGGTTATTTTTGAAAATACGGCTTTCGGACTTGATGAGATTCAGGTGGGCAGGATTTTTAATCGGTTTTACACAGTTGAAAATGCAGGAAAATCAACAGGTCTGGGGCTTGCCATTTCAAAAACACTTGCCGAACAGATGGGCGGCAGCATTTCGGCGGAATATACAAATAATAAATTAAAGATTATTTTAAAGCTGCAATGCGAAAATTAAAAAATATTTTTATTGATTTACTTATATGTTTCCTGTATAATATATAAGTACAGACGGCTGTACCGAGGGTACAGCCGTTTTTGCTTTTGTATTATAATTAGAAAATAGGATGGAAAGAGAAAAAGAAAATGTATAAAGTAGGATTTGACAACAACAAGTATTTAAAAATGCAGTCGGAAAGAATCAAGGAAAGGATATCCGAATTCGGCGGAAAGCTTTATCTTGAATTCGGCGGAAAGCTGTTTGATGATTATCATGCTTCCCGTGTTTTGCCGGGCTTTGAGCCGGACAGCAAGCTTCAGATGCTGCTTCATATCAAGGATCAGGCAGAGGTTGTTATCGTTATCAGCACGGAAGATATTGTAAACAGCAAATTAAGAGCCGATCTTGGTATTACATATGATCTGGATGTTATCCGCCTTATTGATGCATTTACCGAAAGGGGACTTTTTGTTGGCAGTGTTGTGCTTACCAAATATGCTTCCCATCCAAGGGTAACCGCCTTTGAGGAAAAGCTTAAGGCTCTCGGTTATCCTGTTTATCACCACTATGTTATTGAAGGCTACCCGTCTAATATCTCTCATATTGTAAGCGATGAGGGCTATGGCAAAAATGATTACATAGAAACAAGCCGTTCGCTTGTTGTTATTACTGCTCCCGGACCCGGAAGCGGTAAAATGGCAACCTGCCTTTCTCAGCTTTATCAGGAGAATAAGCGTGGAATTAAAGCGGGCTATGCAAAATTCGAAACTTTTCCGATATGGAATATTCCGCTTAATCATCCGGTTAATGCCGCCTATGAAGCGGCAACCGCAGATTTAAATGATGTGAATATGATAGATCCGTGGCATCTTGAGGCTTATGGTAAAACCACCGTTAATTACAACCGTGATGTGGAAATTTTTCCTGTTCTTCGTGCTATGTTTGAGGAAATTTACGGCGAATGCCCTTATAAATCTCCAACCGATATGGGCGTTAATATGGCAGGAAACTGCATTGTTGATGATGATGCCGTTTGTGAGGCGGCAAGGCAGGAGATTATCAGGCGCTATTTTGCCGCTCTTGACGCTGCTGTTAAGGGCACAGGCAGCAACAATGAGATTTATAAATTAGAGCTTCTTATGAAGCAGGCGGGCATAAGCGAAACCTCACGCAAATGCGTTGTTGCAGCAAGGAAGCTTTCCGAGGAAACAGGCGAGCCTGCGGCTGCAATAGAGCTTAATGACGGCGTGGTTATAAAGGGCAAAACCTCCAATCTTTTGGGCTGCGCTTCGGCAATGCTTTTAAATGCTTTAAAGCATCTTGCAGGGCTTGATGATAAAATCCTGCTTATAACGCCTGAGGTTATTATTCCGGTTCAGGAGCTTAAAACAAATCATCTCGGAAATAAAAATCCAAGGCTGCATACGGATGAGGTGCTGATTGCGCTTTCCATTTCGGCAGTACGCGATAAAAATGCAGCAAGGGCAATGGAACAGCTGTGCAATCTTAAAAACTGTGAAATGCATACCTCTGTTCTTCTTTCGCCCATTGATGAAAATATTATGAAAAAGCTTGGGGTTCGCTTAACCTGCGATCCGAAGAAACAAAATAAATAATTTATATTTAAGGAGGATAAGACGGTGATTAAGAAAACAAAGTACATATTCGTTACAGGCGGCGTTGTAAGCGGGCTGGGCAAGGGAATAACTGCGGCATCCCTTGGCAGACTGCTTAAGGCAAGAGGACTGCGGGTTACAGCCCAGAAGCTTGATCCGTATCTCAATGTTGATCCGGGAACGATGAATCCTGTGCAGCACGGCGAGGTTTTTGTAACGGATGACGGAGCAGAAACGGACTTGGATCTGGGCCATTATGAAAGATTTATTGATGAATCTCTTTCCCAGAATTCAAATCTTACCTCGGGCAGGGTTTTCTGGAAGGTAATAACCGATGAGCGCAAGGGCGTTTACGGGGGAAAAACCGTTCAGATTATTCCGCATGTAACCAATGAAATAAAAAGATTTGTAGAGAAAAATCAGGAAACAGAGCCGGATGTCTGCTTTGTGGAAATCGGAGGAACAATCGGCGATATTGAAAGTCAGCCGTTTCTGGAAGCCATCCGTCAGTTCTCTGTTGAATACGGCAGGGAAAACTGCCTTTTCATTCATGTAACGCTTGTTCCGTATCTTGCGGCCTCGGATGAGCTTAAATCAAAGCCAACCCAACACAGTGTTAAGGAAATGCTTTCAATCGGTATTCAGCCCGATATCATCGTCTGCCGAACGGAGCATCCGCTTTCCGATGACATTAAAACAAAGATTTCTCTTTTCTGCAATGTAGACAAGGAATGTGTTATTGAAAACAACAACTGTGATATTCTTTATGCGGTTCCTATGATGCTGAAGAAAGAGGGGCTTGATGAGGTTGTTATCAAAAAGCTTGGTCTTGCATGCGGCGAGCCTGACTTAACGGATTGGGAAAATATGCTTGCTGCACTTCGCACCCCTGTTCAGACCGTTAAAATTGCTATGGTAGGCAAATATGTTGAGCTGCACGACAGCTATATTTCGGTTAATGAAGCACTCAAGCACGGCGGTATTGAAACACGCTCTGCCGTTGATATCAGCTGGATAGACAGTGAAATGCTGGAGGGCGATGCAAATCTTGATGAAATTCTTGGTGATATGGACGGAATTCTTGTTCCCGGCGGCTTCGGAAGCAGAGGAATTGAGGGAAAGATCAAGGCCTGCAATTATGCAAGAACGCATAATATTCCGTATCTCGGCATATGCCTTGGTATGCAGATTGCCATTATTGAATTTGCAAGAAATGTGCTTGGACTTGAAGATGCAAATTCTGCCGAAATCAATCCGGATACGAAGCATCCCGTTATTGATATTCTTCCCGAGCAAAAGAATGTTGCGGAAATGGGCGGAACCATGCGTCTCGGCAAATATCCCTGTGTGCTTAATCCGCAATCAAAGGCGTTTGCACTTTATAATAACTCTATGATTTATGAGCGCCACCGCCACCGCTATGAGGTAAATAATGATTACAGAAATGAGCTTGAAAAGGGCGGAATGATTTTTGCCGGAACCTCTCCGGATAATCATATTGTTGAAATGATTGAAATACCGGATCATCCATGGTTTGTTGCCGGTCAGTTCCATCCCGAATTCAAAAGCAGACCGAATAAGCCTCATCCGCTTTTCCGCGGCTTTGTAACTGCTGCGGCAGAGCATTTGAAAAGTAAATAATAAAGATATTGCCGTAGTTTATTATATACAAACAATGTATTGCAAAGCAGGTGGTGTCTTAATGAAGAACGGTAAAAAGTTATTGAAGAATTCTGCTATAGCATTATTAGGGGCAATTATAGGATATTTATTATATTATTTTATCATTATGGAAGCTGTTCCGCTATTTATAGAAAGTTCGGGCATCAAATATATTGCCGTTAGTATTTTGGCTCTTGTTATAAGCATAGCAGGATGTATAGCCGCTTTGAACTTGATAATAAATAGAAAAATAAATAAATATTTGTTTTTTATTATATGTGCTGCCTATTTTGCAGTATTATTTGCCGTACTGTTTCTGCGGTTTTCGATTGAACGTGTATTTATATTTAATCCTCTAATCGGTTTAACAGATACTTTTTCAAACCGGGAAATGGCAATTCAAAGCTTTATGAATCTTGCAATATTTATCCCCATGGGATATTTTGTGCGAAAGCTTACGTACAGCAAGCTTTTTATCTTTTCCATTGTGATACCTTTGGTAATTGAACTTGTTCAGGTTGCAGCAAAGCGCGGATTTTTCGATGTTTTCGATATTTTACTTTATTTTATCGGAATCAATATAGGGTATTTTATATTTAAGAAATGGAAGCTAATTGTGGAATAGATATTCATATATTGATTGCAAATATTTTTATCAACAGAATTACTGTTTTATTAGGGTACGGAAATTTTTCAAAAGCATCTTTTCAAAATTTTAAATGAATAAAACAGGACGCTATCACGATTGACCATGGTCAAACAATATGATAAACGGTCGCGGATGATTGTTTTGTTATTCAGAATAATGAAATCTCACTGATTTCAATTTCAGTAAAAGGGGTAAATGTTTATGAATAAGAAAACGGTTTTGATTATTTTCATACCTGTTTTAGCTTTAATTGCTGCGGCTGTTGTGCTTTTCCTTGTTTTGGGAATTGGCAGTTCAAAGGGCTATTCGGGAACCGTTACGGCGGACGGAAAGCCGATAGCGAACGTAAGCGTTTCCGATGGACGCAATGTGGTTAAAACAGATGAAAACGGAAAATTTTTCCTCAAAGGGTACAGAAAAACCCGTTTTGTAACGGTTACTGCGCCCGCAGGCTACTGGACAGAGAAGTATTATATTTCTGCTAATAAGGAACAGGCAGAGGGCTATGATTTTGATTTGCAGAAATCGGATATTGCAGCAGGCTCTGCGCACAGCTTTCTTCAGATTTCAGACACCGAAATCGGAGAAAACGGTGTTGGCGAATGGATAAATTATCTGAAGGCTATTGCCGAAACGGATAAGCCGGCATTTTTGATTCATACGGGGGATATATGCTATGAAGCAGGGCTGAAAAAGCATATTGGGGATATGAACACCGAAAATATGGGACTGCCGGTCCGTTATATTATCGGAAACCATGATTACGTAGACGGCGAATACGGCGAAGAGCTTTTTGAAAGCCTTTACGGTCCTGTATGGTATTCCTTTGAGGTTGGTAATGTTCATTATGTTGTTACACCGTTTCAGACAGGTGCGGACAGAAAATCAGCCTATAATAAAAATGACCGCTGGCGCTGGCTTGAAAATGATTTAGCGAATACAGACCCTGATATGAAAGTGGTTATGTTTAATCACAATACGCCTCCGAATGATGATTATGTTATTTCCTTTGACAGGAAAGAGCTTGATTTGCAAAAGCATAGTCTGATTGCGTGGGTTTTCGGACATTATCATTATAATTATATTCAGGAAAACGAAAGCGGCATACTTAAGATAAGCACGGCTCGTCCGGACTGCGGCGGAATTGATTCCTCCGTAAGCGGCGCAAGAATGATAAATATTGCAGCGGATGGAACAGTTACAACTGCAATGCATTATTATGATTTTGACGGCAATGTTCCCGAGGTTGAAACTGCAAAATGGGTAACGCAGCTTGAAGATAATATTCTTTTTACTGATACGGTTGTGAAGGATAATGTTATTTATACTGCAACAGTTGATGAGGATTATCCTGTTTCCTGCGGGATTTATGCGATGGATGCCGAAAACGGAAAGGTTATCTGGGAATATAAAACCTCAAACTCAATCAAAAATAATCTTGTACTTGAAGATAACAGGCTGTTCGCGCAGGATGCAGAGGGAAAGGTGTATTGTATCGATGCAGAAAACGGTAAAGAGCTCTGGCTTGCAAAGGCAAATCTCGGAGGTTCACTTGCAACAAGCAGCGGCATAACGGTTGATAACGGTGTTGTTTATGCAGGCTGTGCAGCAGGCATAACGGCATATGATGCCGAAACAGGCAGAGTGATCTGGGAAAACATCAGAAACCACGGCGAGGCTTCACCTGCCGAATTTGTTGTTGCAGGGGATAAGCTTCTTGTAAGCTCACATTGGGATGCACTTGCTGCGCTTGATAAGAATACAGGCAAAAAGCTTTGGGAAAATCAGGACGGCGATCTGCGTTTCCGCAGCTCAACACCTGCTGCCGTAGACGATAATACTTTGATTGCCGCCGATTCAAGTGCAATTATGATTATAGATGCAGGCAGCGGTGAGATAACACACAAGGATACCTTTGAGGATATCAATTTTTCTTCAAGCGCCCATCCGGTTATAGACGGCAATCTTGCTTATATTCCAACAGCCAATAAAGGTATTATTGCTTATGATCTGGATTCAATGTCTGTTGCATGGCAGTTTGAAACCGGCAAGGCTATGATTTACACTGCTCCGTACACAAGCGGCGATTCTCAGACGGTTGAACCTACTCCCGTTCTTAAAGACGGCTCGCTTATCTTCGGCGCGTCGGACGGCGTGCTTTATAAAATTTCCGCTAAAACAGGTGAACTTGAAAAATCCGTAAATATCGGTGCTCCGATATTCGGCTCTGCTGCACTGATCGGGGATGATGTCATCGTGTCTGATTTCAGCGGAAGAGTTATAAGAATAAACAAATTTTAATAGAAAACAGTAAAATTTATCCCATGGCATAGCCAAACAATTTAACTGTATAAAAGAAAGGGTTTATATATGAAAGAAAGCAAAACCTTGTCCGTTAAATCTGCATTGATTTATGCCATGGGTATTTTTGGCGTTCAGATATTTATCGGCTATATGAACAGCTTTCAGACGGAATTCTACAATAAAATGTATTCTTCGTTTGACAGCAATATATTTTATGCTTCCGCAATTATCATCTTTGCGGCAAAGCTTATAAGCTGCGTTTTTGATCCTTTAATCGGCACAATGATTGATAAAAGCTCGCTGAAAGGCGGCAAAATGCGCCCTTGGGTGCTTCGCAGTGCATTTCCGCTTGCTGTTTTAACAACGCTTATTTTTATTTATATTCCGTTTGATAAATTCGGCGGCAAAATGCTTCTTTATGCTTATATAACAGTGACTACGGTTTTGTGGAATATCGCTATGAGCTTTGCCGATATTCCGTCGCAGGGGATGCTTTCTCTTCTCTCTCCCGATGCTGAAGAACGAAATGTTGCCGCAAGCCTTTCCAATATTGCCAAAACGATGGCACTTGCGCTTCCCGGCGTGTTTGTAACCGTTGTTATGATGCTTCTGGGCATGATAAAGGGCGAAGGTAATTATGAGGACAGGGAGTATTATCTTATAACAGCGCTGGTTTTTCTTGTGCTCGGCACTTCTCTTATTTTACTTATGTATAAGAAAAATAAGGAAGCCGTTGTAAGCTCCGGATCCAATGGAGTTGTTTCCATAAAGGAAATGTTTTCCGAAATGAAAAAAAACAAAATGATTTTTATTGTTTTTCTGATTAATATGCTTGGTTTTGCCCGTTCCATGGGGCTTATTGTATGTGTTCAGGCAAACGGTGCACTGATTGGGAAAATCAATCTTTTCGGAATGGTTATGGATACAACTGCAGATGCAACATGGCTGCCGGGTCTGCTTGGCGGTGTTTCGGGGTTTATAGGAATCTGCGTTGTGCCGCTGATTAATAAGAAGCTTGGTGAAAAGAAAACATATATCGGCTTTTCGGCTGCAACATTTCTATTCAATATGGCAGTTACCGTTTTTTATTGGCTGCTTCCGGAAAACAGCGCTTTGAGATACGGCAATCCGGCACTTTATATGATTATGCTTTTCCAGTTTGTCATTGGCTTTCTTACTGCGGCAAATACATATATTCCGCTTGTTATGACTGCGGACATTGTGGATGATCGTCTTTATAAGACAGGAGAGCGCAGAGAGGGTGTTAACTATGCTATTCTGAGCCTTTCCATAAAGCTAAGCAATGCAATATGCGTTGCCGTCGGGCTTCTTCTTGTTGCAGTCTCGGGATATACGCAGGTTATTTATAAAACAGGCAGGATTCCTGCCCAAATGCAGAATATCATTATGTTTTCGTATATTGGCTTTGTCGGTGTATCGGCGCTCGTAAGTGCAATACCGATGTTCTTTTATAAAATAAACAGTACAATCAGGCAATGAACAGTAAACCGCTTTTGTTAAGACGTGTCAATTAAAAAATGAATTTTGCTATTGCAGTATTTATATTATAATGTTAAAATAGCTGGGTAGCAAAAGAGATATCGGTTAATAAAGAAAAAAGCTTTGTTAACTGCACAAAAAGGAGTTTAACTATGGATAATCAGCAGAAAAAGGAACTTCAGATTCTTGCGACCAAAATCCGCATGGGAATTATTGAAGGCACTTATCATGCAAAAGCCGGTCATCCGGGCGGAAGCCTTTCGGCGGCAGATGTGCTTGCATATCTTTACGGCAGGGAAATGAGAATTGATGCAAAGAATCCTAAAATGGATAGCAGGGACCGCTTTGTTCTTTCAAAGGGGCATGCCGCACCTGCGCTTTACAGTGCGCTTGCATATACAGGATTTTTCCCGTCAGAGGATTTAAAAACACTTCGTCACATCGGCTCTTATCTTCAGGGTCATCCTAATATGAATACGGTTCCCGGTGTTGATATGAGCACAGGCTCGCTCGGTCAGGGTATCAGCGCTGCCTGCGGAATGGCAAAGGGTGCAAAATATTTTGGCAGGGATATAAATGTTTATACAATGCTTGGCGACGGAGAAATTGAAGAGGGCCAGGTATGGGAGGCTATGATGTTTGCTTCCCAGTATAAGCTGGATAATCTTTGTGTTATCATCGATGTTAACGGCCTTCAGATTGACGGTGCATGCGAAGATGTAATGAGTGCAGAGCCTATTGATGAAAAGGTTGCCGCTTTTGGCTTTGATAAGGTTGTTATAGACGGTAACGATTTGGATGAGATTGAAACGGCATTTGAAAAGTTTCACGAAAGTGCAAAGCCTTTTGCCATTATAATGAAAACGGTTAAGGGCAAGGGCGTATCCTATATGGAGAATGCTGTTGGCTGGCACGGCAAGGCGCCGAATACCGAAGAATACGAAATTGCAATGGCAGAGCTTAATGCAAAGCTTGCAGAGTTAGAGGAGGCGTAAGGAATGGCAGAATTAAAAAATATTGCAACAAGAGACAGCTATGGCACAGCACTTAAAGAGCTTGCTGCCGATGGTGCGGATAATCTTGTTGTTCTTGATGCAGACCTTTCTGCTGCAACGAAAACAGGCATTTTTCAGAAGGAATATCCAAGCAGACATTTTAACTGCGGTATCGCAGAAGCAAATATGGTTTGTGTTGCTGCCGGCTTAAGCACAATGGGACTTGTTCCGTTTGCTTCAAGCTTTGCAATGTTCGCATCAGGCAGAGCATTTGAGCAAATCAGAAATTCAATCGGCTATCCCCATCTGAATGTTAAAATCGGTGCAACCCATGCGGGTATTTCTGTAGGCGAGGACGGCGCTTCACACCAGTGCTGTGAGGATTTTGCACTTATGCGTTCCATTCCGGGCATGGTTGTAATTTGCCCTGCAGATGATGTTGAAGCCAGGCAGGCTGTTAAGGCTGCCTATAAATACGAGGGCCCCGTTTATTTAAGATTCGGCAGACTTGCCGTTCCGGTATTTCACGATGAAGGCTATAAGTTTGAAATCGGAAAAGGCGAGGTTGTTAAAGAGGGCAGTGATGTAACTATTATTGCAAACGGCCTAATGGTTGCCGAAGCCATTGAAGCAGGCAAGGCTCTTGCTGAAGACGGAATCAACGCTGAAATTATTAATATTGCAACAATAAAACCGCTTGATGAAGAGCTTGTTGTTGCTTCTGCCGAAAAAACAGGCAGGGTTATTACTGTAGAGGAGCACAGTATTATCGGCGGTCTCGGCGAGGCGGTATGTGCCTGCCTTTCTGAAAAATGCCCAACGCCTGTTAAAAGAATCGGTGTAAATGATGAATTCGGTCACAGCGGTCCTGCAAAGGATCTTCTTAAGCAGTTTGGCTTAAGTGCCGAAAATATTGTTCGGGTTACAAAAGAATTCATGAAATAATTTTTGCAGAGGGTATTCATTTGAATATCCTCTGTTTTGATACAGGATGCTTATGGATGTTAAATTAATTGCCGTTGATATGGACGGTACACTGCTTAATGATGCTTCAACAGTGGGCGAAGAAAATTTAAAGGCAATAAGACGGCTTGCGAAAAGGGGAATATCGGTTGTTCCGGTTACGGGAAGAACTTATTATGAGATTCCTGCCGAAATGCGGGAAGAAAAATGCGTTTCGTATTTTGTTTTTTCAAACGGCTCGGGAATTTACAAAAGAAACAGCGGAATCCTTTATTCCTCAACGATTGAAAAGGATGCTGCCGCTGGCATTTATTCCATACTTTCTTCCTATGAAGCCTTTATTGAAATTTACAGCGGCGGTTATCCGTGGGCGGATAAAAGCAAGATTAATAAGGAAAGCTTTGATTATTATAAAATCAATCCCCGATTTCAGCAGATTATAAAAGAACGGCGAAAAAGGGCAGATGATTTTGCGGCTATGCTCAGAACCGGATCTCTGAAGCCGGAGCTTTTTGATGCTTTTTTCAGAAATATGGATGAAAGGGCAGAATGTCTTGAAAAAATCAAAAGGCAGTATCCCGAAACAGAGGTTGTAAGCTCTATGGGCAATAACCTTGAAATTATGAACAGGGGAACAAATAAAGGCACGGGGCTTAAAAAGCTTTGTGAATTCATTTCCCTTGATCTTTCAAAAACCCTTGCCCTCGGCGACAGCAAAAACGATATGGATATGTTTGAAGTGGCAGGTGTTTCCTATGCCGTTTCCAATGCCTGTAAGGAAATCAAGGCTGCCGCAAACGGTGTTATCTGCTCTAATAATGAAAATGTTATGAAATATGTTGAGGATAATCTTTTATGATTACAAATGTTTTAATTGATGTTGATAATACGCTTCTGGATTTTAATAAATGTGCGGAAGCTGCGATAAGGATTGGCTTTTCCAAATGGAATATCAGGTACAGTGAAAAGGTTTTTCCCTTGTTTTTGGAGGTTAATGATTATCTTTGGCGGAAAATTGAGACAGGCGACATAGATAAAAAGACGCTTTATCAGTTAAGATGGAAAACCATTTTTGAAAAACTCGGGATAGCTGCAGACGGGCCCGCTTTTGAACAGGATTTCAGAACTATTTTCTCAGACAGTAAAGAGCCTGTTGACGGCGCTTATGAGCTTCTTGATTATCTGTCGGAAAAATACATCGTCTGTGTTGCAAGCAATGCCTCTTATCAGCAGCAATTAAAAAGGCTTAAGCATGCGGATATGTTAAAATATTTTGATGCTGTTTTTAATTCCGAGCAAATCGGTTATCCGAAGCCGGAAGCTAAATTTTTTGATGCCTGCTTTGAACGGCTGGGGAATATTCCAAGGGAACAGGTAATTATCATCGGTGATTCCCTTTCGGCTGATATTAACGGCGGTGCTGCTTACGGAATGAAAACCCTTTGGTTTAACTATGCCAAGGTGCCCGTTCCAAATCATGTTAAGGCAGATTTTATTGTAAATTCACTTGACGAAATAAAAAATATATTATAAAGTTGAAGTAATAAAAGGAAAGGTTGTATTCATATGAAAAAAATATTCAGTATTCTTTTATCCTTTGTTATGATGCTCAGCGCAGCCGCTTCTGTTCAATTGTGTGCTTATGCTGAAGGAAATGATGCCGGAATTACGGAAGATATTACCGAACCGGCAAATCCCGTTGATCCCGAGAATCCAACAGATCCTGTTGATCCGGAAAACCCAACAGATCCCGTTGATCCCGAAAATCCAACGGACCCTGTTGATCCCGAGAACCCAACAGATCCCGTTGATCCCGAGAATCCAACGGATCCTGTTGATCCTGAAAACCCAACGGACCCCGTTGATCCCGAGAATCCAACAGATCCTGTTGATCCGGAAAACCCAACAGATCCCGTTGATCCCGAGAATCCAACGGATCCTGTTGATCCCGAGAACCCAACGGACCCTGTTGATCCGGAAAATCCAACGGATCCTGTTGATCCGGAAAACCCAACAGATCCTGTTGAGCCGGTTAAGCTTGCAGCTCCGATAGTTAAATTAATGGTAAACGATAACGGAAAATTCACCCTTTCATGGAACGAAGTTGAGGGTGCCGATAAGTACGAAATCTATGTTTTGAATAACACAACAGGGAATTATCAGCTCAACGGTACTGTTTCAAAAACAAGTGCCACCACCGCTGTTGCGCCATATGGTGTTAAATACTGTTATAAAGTAAGGGCGATTCATTCGGAAAATGAAAAGCTTGCATCCGATTTCAGCGCAGTTGTTACAGGTGTAAACAATAAAAAGCTTACAACCCCGAATCTGAAGGTAACCGAAAATAAGAACGGTACGTTTACGCTTTCCTGGAATGCTGTTGCCGGTGCCGAAAAGTATGAGCTTTGCATCAGAAATGCAGATGGCTCATATAAGCTGATGAAAACAACAACCGCAAATTCATTTGTAACGGCTGTTGCCGCATTCGGAAAGAATTATGCATATAAAATGAGAGCCGTAACAAGCAAAAATGTGGATGCTGCTTCTGCCTACAGTGCAGTTGTAGGGGCAGTAAACAGGGTTGCTTTGCAGACACCGTCTATGAAAGCAGCTGTTAACAATAACGGCACGTTTACGCTTTCATGGGGCAGTGTTGCCGGTGCCGAAAAGTATGAACTTTATATCAAACAGGCAAACGGTTCATATAAGCTGATGAAAACAACAACCGCAAATTCATTTACAACGGCTGTTGCTGCATTCGGCAAGCAGTATTCATATAAGATGAAAGCAGTAAGGCAGAATCTTTCGTCAGCTTACAGTGCAGCAGTAAGCCAGAAAAACAGCATAAGGCTGCAGGCTCCTTCACTGAAGGTTTCCGTGAATGCAAACGGCACCTTCACATTGTCCTGGAATAAAATGGCCGGTGCAAATAAGTATGAGCTTTATATCAGACAGGCAAACGGCTCATACAAGCTGATGAAAACAACCACTGCAAATTCGTTTACAACCGCAGTGGCAACATACGGTAAACAGTATTACTATAAGGCAAAATCCTTATCAAGCAGAAACAGCCGCCTGACTTCTGCTCTGGGAACCGCTGCCGGTTCCGTAAACAAAAAGAAGCTGACAGCGCCTACGGGTGTTAAGGCTGTTGTAAACAGAAACGGCTCCTTTACCCTGTCCTGGAACAAGGTTGCAGGTGCAGATAAATACGAGCTTTATATAAAGCAGGCAAACGGTTCATACAAGCTGATGAAAACAACATCTGCAAATTCATTTACAACCGCTGTTGCAAAAAGGGGTAAGGCGTACAGCTATAAGGTAAGAGCGGTTAAAAATTCAAACCGTTCGGCAGCTTCAGCGTATAGTGCCGTTGTAAACGCAAAAAGGAAATAAATTGTTATAAAATTTATTAAAGGAGCAGTGCCAAAACTGCTCCTTTTTTTGTGCTTAATGAATATATGAATAAATAATTTTACGATGATATATTCCTTTTTGTATATAATAACCAAAATAAACCCAAACTTTTCTACACGGTGAATGATTGAAATCAGCGTTCGATTGATGTAAAATGTAGTAACAAAAAGAAAAGGGTGATAGAAATGGATAATGTGATCAGAATTACATCTCCAAGGGATGAAAGAGTTTTTATCAGAGTTACCCACGGCCATTATGTAACAGCCAATACACATATCAATTACTACGTCGGCACTTCGGATATAAAGCATAATCATACTGTTTCAACGGATGCGGCTATGCTTATGGCAGAGTATTACAACACAAGGGGTATAGAGGTTGATACGGTTCTTTGCCTGTATGAAACCCAGGCGCTCGGCGCTTATCTTGCCCATGAGCTTGCAAGGCCGTCTATGATGTCGCCCAATCCGAATTCCAATATCTTTGTTATCGGTCCTGAATATGATGCTCAGGGAAATATGATTTTCCGTGATAATCTGCAAAGAATGGTAAGGGATAAAAAGGTTGTTATCCTGATTTCCTGTATTACAAGCGGAAAAACGGTTGACAGAGCCATTGAAAGCATCGGCTATTACGGCGGAAAAGTGGTTGGTATTACATCTGCGTTCAGCGCTGTAAACAGTATAAACGGAATAGAGGTAAATTCCATATTTACTGCGGACGATCTGCCCGGGTATGAAATTTATGACGCCCATAACTGTCCTTTATGCCAGCAGGGCAAGCCTGTTGATGCAATCGCAAACGGATATGGCTATTCAAGGCTGTAAGGGACAGCTTGATTTAATTTTGAAGGGGTTAAACCTGTCTGTAAGCATTTTGCTGACAGGCAGGTTTTTTGTTGTATAAGTATCTTTTTTTCTTATTCATCGCCCAACCAATCAAGTCAGCGTATATCACGGATGCCGAACGATATATAACCTGATTTTAGTGCTTGACAATTTTTTATGAATAGAATATAATGAATTTACTAAATTAAATAGTACCCATAAAAAACTATGAAGCAGAAAAAGATTATAACTTTCAGTTTCAGAGAGTCGGCGGTTGGTGTAAGCCGATACGGAATTTATAATGCATAGCTCTCTGTGGAGTTGCTGTTTTGAAAAGTTTAGGCAATAAAGAGAAATCCGAATTATGGTTTAAATTGGATGATTTGCCTATGCAATAGGAACAGACGCATAACTGCGTTAAAGGTTAAGGCATTGTATGATGCTAAAGGGCAGGGTTTCCTGCTGAAATAGGGTGGTACCGTGTAGAGATTCTACGCCCCTATACTGCATAGGGGCGTGTTTTTATATACTCCCCAATTTGAAAGGAGATTTTTATTATGTTAGACGGCTACAAAAAATACATTCCGTTTAAACCCATCAACATTCCGGACAGAACATGGCCGGATAAGGTAATCACAAAAGCGCCGATATGGTGCTCGGTAGATATGAGAGACGGCAATCAGGCTCTTGTAGATCCGATGAATTTGCAGGAAAAGCTGGAGCTTTTTCAAACGCTTGTTGAAATCGGTGTTAAGGAAATAGAGGTTGGCTTCCCGTCTGCCTCCGAAACGGAATATGAAATCTTGAGAACGCTTATAGACGGCGGCTATATTCCGGATGATGTAACCATTCAGGTGCTTGTTCAGGCACGTGAGCATCTGATAAAGAAAACCTTTGAAGCAATCAAGGGTGCAAAAAATGTAATTGTTCATTTTTATAATTCAACCTCAACGCTTCAGCGCAAGGTTGTTTTTAAAACAGATATGCAGGGTGTTATTGATATTGCTGTTAAGGGTGCTAGGCTTATTAAAGAGCTTACCGACAGGCAGCTTGCCGAAAACCCGGATATGAACATCAGATATGAATACTCCCCTGAATCCTTTACGGGAACGGAAATTGATAATGCGGTTAAAATCTGCGAAGAGGTTATGGCGGTTATGCAGCCAACACCTGAAAATCCGATTATCCTTAATCTTCCGTCAACAGTTGAGGGCTCCTCTCCGAACGGATATGCAGATCAGATTGAATATTTCTGCCGCCATCTTAAAAACAGGGAAAGTGCAATCATTTCTCTTCATCCTCATAATGACAGAGGCGAGGGTGTTGCCGCAACCGATCTTGCTCTTTTAGCCGGTGCAGACAGAGTTGAGGGTACACTTTTCGGAAACGGCGAGCGTACAGGTAATGTGGATATTATTACAGTTGCGCTTAATATGTGGACACAGGGCGTGGATCCAGGGCTGGATTTCCATGATATCAATAAAATCAGAGAGGTTTATGAGCGCACAACAAAGATGAAGGTAGACCCACGCCATCCTTATGCAGGCGAGCTTGTGTTTACTGCGTTTTCGGGTTCCCATCAGGATGCCATCAATAAGGGCAAGCAGTATATGCGCGATCATGATACAGGCTATTGGGAGGTTCCTTATCTTCCTATAGATCCTGCCGATGTAGGCAGAGAGTATGAGCCGATTATCCGTATTAATTCTCAGAGCGGCAAGGGCGGTGCAGCCTTTGTGCTTGCAACGGATTATGGCATTAATATGCCAAAGGCCATGCATGCTGAATTCGGTGCAATCGTTAAGCATGCCTGCGATGTTAAGGGCAAAGAGCTTTTAAGTTCTGAGGTGTTTGATTTATTCCAAAAGGAATACAGAAATGTTGCAGGGCCTTACAGAATTGTAAATCACAAAACCTATGAGGAAAAAGAAGAGGATGAATACTTAACTCGTGTTCATTTTGAGGGAACCATAAAGGTTAAGGACGGCAGCCTTGTTAAAATAGAGGGAACAGGCAGCGGCCCTATTGAAGCTTTCTTCAATGCAATCGGCGAGGTTGGAATCAAGGGCTATGAATTCGTTGATTACAGCGAGCATGCTATTGCAGTGGGTTCGGATTCAAAGGCGATTTCCTATATTCATCTTAAAAATCCGAGCGGCAGGGATATCTTCGGTATCGGTGTAAGCCATAATATCGGCTATGCTTCCTTAAAGGGCATTATCTGCGCCGTAAACAGGGATCAGGAAGACTGTGTTCGTGATGATACAATGCCCGGTATTTTTGAAAAATAAAAATTTTTACAGGCTTAAACCCTTATAACCAATAATAATGGAGGAACATTATGAATAACTATAAAGTAACCGTATTAAAGGGAGATGGTATCGGCCCTGAAATCGTTGATGAATGTATTAAGGTGCTTGATGCAGCAGGCAAAAAGTTTGGTTTTAAAATAGAGTATGATTATCAGCTTCTCGGCGGCTGTGCTATTGATGCAACCGGTGTTCCGTTTCCAAAGGAAACCGAGGAGGCCTGCAAGGCATCGGATGCTGTTCTTCTCGGTGCAGTAGGCGGCCCGAAATGGGACAGCCAGCCCGGCAATAACCGTCCTGAAAAAGGGCTTCTTGCAATCCGTGAGGCGCTTGGTCTTTTTGCAAATCTTCGCCCTGCAAAGATTTTTGCTCCCCTTAAAAATGCTTCTCCCATCAAGGAGGAAATTATCGGCAACGGGCTTGATATTCTGATTGTCCGTGAGCTTACGGGCGGAATCTATTTCGGCGACAGGGGAACATATGAGGAAAACGGAATTGTGGGTGCTTATGATACCGAGCGTTATACTGTGCCTGAAATTCAAAGAATTGTGAAGGCAGGCTTTGAATATGCCATGAAACGCGGAAAAAGATTAACCTGCGTGGATAAGGCAAATGTTCTTGATTCTTCAAGGCTTTGGAGAAAGGTTATGGAGGAAACAAAGGCAGATTACCCGGAGGTAGAGGTTTCCTACATGTATGTTGATAACTGCGCTATGCAGCTTGTACGCAATCCCGGTCAGTTTGATACAATCGTAACCTCAAATATATTCGGCGATATTCTGTCTGATGAAGCCTCTATGATAAGCGGTTCAATCGGAATGCTTGCTTCTGCTTCTCTTGCAGAGGGCACATTCGGTCTGTATGAGCCGATTCACGGCTCAGCCCCCGATATTGCAGGTCAGCAAAAGGCAAATCCGCTTGCAACCATCCTTTCGGGTGCTATGATGCTCCGCTACAGCTTCGGCGAGTCTGAAGCGGCAGATGCAATTGAAAAGGCAGTTGATGAAGCGCTGACAAAGGCAAGAACACCTGATATTTACGAAGAGGGCTTTGAAAAGGCAACAACCTCTGAAATGGGTGATCTTGTGGTTTCATTGCTTTAATGTATGATTGACTTTGAGGCGGGCACAGCCTGTCAAAACCCATATTCAATAAGCGTTCTGTTTATGAAGGCTTATGAATATATATTAAAAATCAGTAAAAGGAGAATGAATAATGTTTTGTCCGAAATGCGGAAAAGAAATGATTGACGAAAGCGTAAATTGTCCGTTCTGCGGAGCAACAGCAGCACAGGAAACCGCTGCAGAAACTGTTGCTTCTGAAGCAACAGCAACGGCTCCGTTCGGAAATAATTATGAGGCTGCACCGCAGCAGCCAACTTCGGCAGCTTGGGGAAATCCTGCAAATGTTACTGCCAATACGGTTGTTGACAGAAAATCCGTAACGAAAAAAGAATACATAGCAAAGTATGCTCCGCAAAATCTGAAAAAGAACATAAAATCGGCAGCAATTGTATGCTATGTTTGTGTTGGTATTTCGGCAATTGCATCCTTTGCTCTTCTTAAAAATCCATGGATGCTTATTGATGTGGCAATTTATCTTGGCCTTACGCTTGGTATGCATCTTGGAAACAGCAAAATATGTGCAATTCTTTTACTTGTTTTCAGTATTCTTGAATGTGCGTATTCGGTTTATCAGTTTGGAACTCCGGCAGGCTGGTGGCTGATTATTGCTGCGGTTTCGGCAGTATCAACCTTCAATAAATTGGGTAAGGAATACAATAAGTTTTTGCTTGAAGAACCGGTTGATACAACAAACCTTCAGAATTTCTGATTTAGATTTAAAAGCTTTTGCCGTGCATTTCCGCACGGCTTTTTTGCGGATTAATATAAATTTAAGGAGGTAAGCCTATGTCTGAATGGAATTCGGAACAATATTTAAAATTCAAAAAAGAAAGAACACAGCCGGCAATTGATCTTGCAAATGCCGTAAAAATAAAAAGACCGGAAAATATAATTGATATCGGTTGCGGCCCCGGAAACAGCACAGCGGTTTTGAAAAAGCGATTTCCAAATGCGCATATTATCGGTGCCGATTTCTCGCCGAATATGATTGAAAAAGCAAAATCCGATTATCCGGATATTGATTTTATACTTTTTGATGCAGCGTCGGATTTTGAAAAGCTTGAGAAAAAGTTTGATGTTGTTTTTTCAAATGCCTGCATTCAATGGGTGCCGAATCATAAAAAGCTTTTGTCGGATATGATGAGCATTTTAAAACCGAATGGGGTGCTTGCCGTTCAGGTGCCTGTGAATTTTGAAGAGCCTATTCATAAAATTATTGCAGAGGTTATTTCCAGAAAGGAATGGGCGGATAAAATAGGACACGGCCGTCAATTTTATACTTTAAAAGAAAGTGAATACTTTGATGTTCTTGCTGATCTTTCTTCTGATTTTGCAATGTGGAAAACAATTTATATGCACAGAATGCCTTCGCATCAAAGCATTATTGAATGGTATAAATCAACAGGTATGAAGGAATATCTTGCCGTTCTTTCGGATGATGATAAAATCAAATTTGAAAATGCTGTGTACAAAGAGGTTCAAAAGTATTATCCTGTTCAAAAAAACGGAGAAATCATTTTCCGTTTTCCAAGATTGTTTTTTACTGCTGTTAAATAATTGCGAATCGAGCGGATGATATCCGCCCCTACAGTGTTTATATAATTAATGTAATTGTAGGGGCGGGTATTAACCCGTCTGTTTTTTTGTTCGCAACAAATCGGAGTTTGCGTTTTTGCAAATATAATTATACTCAGAAACCGAGTTATTGTCAATACTCAATTTGTGAGTGTGATAAAATGCTTTTGAGGTGAACATTATGAGTTATGTAAACAGATTAAGAGAATTGCGTGAAGATAGAGATTTAAGTCAAGCACAGGTAGGTAAATTATTGAATAAATCTCAGCAGGGATATGCTCATCTTGAAAACGGAAAAGCAAGATTTTCAATTGATGATTTAATAAAACTATGTGAATTTTATGGTGTATCCTCAGATTATATTCTGGGTTTACCGAAAAATTTAAATTATCCGGACAGATAATCGAAAAATAAATTTACTTTTTCTTGACATACCTAATTTCCTCTGCTATAATACTTAGGCTGTTATAAATAGCAGCAATCCTTGCTCGAAATGTGGTTTCGGGCCAAAAGACCAGAAGGAGGTGCACAAGAATGGCATCAAAGAAATACGAAATCGTATTAGTTTTCTCTCTCTCAAAAGGTGAGGAAGCAGTTGAAGCTCTCAAGGTTAAATTCACAGATTTAATCAAGGCAAATGGCACTCTTGGCGAAGTTGAAGAATGGGGCAAGCGCAAGCTCGCATATCCAATCAACTACGAAACAGAGGGCTATTACATTGTTGCTCAGTTTGAATCTGATGAAAACTTCCCGGCAGAGATTGACCGTGTTATCAACATTACAGACGGCGTGCTTCGTTCTTTAATCGTTGCTAAGGGCGAATAAGGAGGGCACAAAATGATTAATTCGGTTATAATCATGGGCAGATTAACCTATGATCCGGAGCTCAGAACCACTCCGAACGGTATTTCTGTTGTTCGCTTTCAGGTAGCGTGTGACAGAAATTTCTCTAAATCAGGCGAAGAAAGAAAGGCTGATTTTATTGATGTAACCGCTTGGCGTCAGACTGCTGAGTTCGTTTCCCGCTATTTCCGTAAGGGCTCAATGATTGCTGTTGAGGGTTCAATCCAAACAGATAATTTTACCGATAAAGACGGAAACAAGAGAAAATCAGTTCAGGTTGTTGCAAATAATGTTTCTTTCTGCGGCTCAAAAGCAGAAAGCGGAACAACTTCAAATCCCGTATTCAGCCAGCCGGCTCCAAGCTATGCTTCGGCAGATAACAGTGATTTTGAAGAAATCAGCGATGATGATGACGACTTACCATTCTAATTGAAGGAGGAAACTTAATTATGGCATATAATAAGGGCGGCGTAAGAAAAGGCCGCAAAAAGGTTTGCCAGTTTTGCGTAGAAAAAAGCGAAGGCATTGACTACAAGGATGTTTCAAAGCTTAACAGATTTACATCTGAAAGAGCTAAAATTCTTCCTCGCCGTGTAACAGGCACATGTGCTAAGCACCAGAGAGAGCTTACAGTAGCTATCAAGCGTGCTCGTCAGATTGCTCTTCTTCCATACAGCGCAGACTAATTTTTGTATTTAAGAACTCACCCTTGTGTGGGTTCTTTTTTTATATCAATTTCAAAGCCTGTTGTCCTTTCTGAAAAGGAGGTAACAATCGTTAGGCTGACGGAAAAGGCTCTGTTTCGGGGCAGCAACCCCTACCCGGTTTTACCATATTACAAAAAGAGTTTATTTTTTTATTCTTTTATGCTATACTTTTCAAAAGAGGTATATATATGAAAATTAAAGATATAGAATTTAAAAATATTGCTTTTCTTGCCCCTATGGCGGGTGTCGGCGACAAGGCATTTCGTGAGCTTTGCGTGCGTTTCGGGGCTGCATATACCGTAACGGAAATGGTAAGCGCAAAGGGGCTTACTATGGGCGATAAGAAAAGTGCTCAACTCTTAACGCTTGGAGAAGCGGAAATCTGCGCAGGCGCTCAGATTTTCGGTGATGACCCTGAAATTATGGCTCAGACGGCAAAAAAATGCCTGCAGTTCAACCCTAAAATAATTGATATCAATATGGGCTGCCCTGCTCCCAAGGTTGCCATGAATGGCGGCGGTGCAAGTCTTATGAGGAATCCGGAGCTTGCAGGTGAAATTATGAAAGCCGTCTCCTCCGCAGTTAATATTCCCGTTACGGCAAAAATCCGCAAGGGCTGGGATGAAAACAGCATTAATGCCGTGGAAATGGCAGAGATTCTTGAAAAAAACGGTGCCGCGGCTGTTGCAGTTCATGGCAGAACAAGACAGGAAATGTACAGCGGCAGGGTTGATTATAATATAATAGCCGATGTGAAAAAGGCGGTTTCCATTCCCGTTATCGGAAACGGCGATATTGCAGATGAGCAAAGCGCCGCAATTATGCTTGAAAAAACAAATTGTGATGCATTGATGATAGGCAGAGGAGCAATGGGAAATCCGTGGGTGTTCCAAAGGATAAATGCGTATCTGAAGGATTGCATCGTCATTCCGGAACCGTCACTCTATGAAAAAATGAATGTTATGCAGCAGCATATCAAAAAGATAATAGAATACAAAGGCGAATATACTGCAATGAGAGAAGCACGCCACCATGCCGCCTATTATACAAAGGGGCTCCGAGGCGGAGCAAAGTTCCGTGCAGAAATGGGTAAGCTTGAAAGCTTCGAACAGCTTGAAGAAATAATTTTCAGAATATTAAAGGAAAATGCGTAATGATTTTAAAGAATGTTTGTTTCTATAATGAAATTTTTGAAAAGGAAATTGCCGATTTCAGAATTGAAAACGGTAAAATAACAGAAATCGGAATTATGGATGAGGACGGAAAGGATATGAGCGGACTTACTGCACTTCCCGGCTTTATTGATATTCATATTCACGGCGGAAACGGAGGAGATTTTTCGGATGCAAATAGGAATGCACTGGATAAAATCAGTACATATCTTGCAAAACACGGTGTAACCTCCTTTTGCGGAACCTCGATGACGCTTGATAACAAATCTCTTACTGATATTGTGAAATGCGGCAGGGAGTATGCAGGAAATGAAGCAGGCGCAAAGCTTGTTGGCATAAATCTTGAGGGCCCTTTTATTTCTTATGATAAAAAGGGTGCACAGAACGGTGCATTTGTAAGAGCGGGAACGGTGGAGGAATTCAATCAGCTTTTTAAGGACAGCGGCGAAATGGTAAAGCTTATCACCATTGCCCCCGAAGCCTTTGACAGTACGGAATTTATTACCGAAGCAAGCAAAAAATGCTCTGTTTCCATCGGTCACACCTCTGCTGATTCTCAGGAAGCGCAAAAGGCAATTCAGCTCGGTATATGCCACGCAACACATCTTTACAATGCAATGTCGGGCATGAGCCACAGGGAAGCAGGTGTTGTCGGAACGGTTATGGATAATGAAAATGTAATGTGCGAGCTTATCTGCGATGGCGGTCATGTCTGCCCCGTTGTTGTAAGAAACACCTTCAGAATACTCGGCGAAAACCGAATCTGTGTTATTTCGGATTCCATGCGCGGTGCAGGGCTCGGAGAGGGAAAATTTGATCTCGGCGGTCAAACGACATATGTTCATAAAAACGGAAAATATGCTGTGCTTGAGGACGGCACGATTGCTGCTTCCATAACAAATGTTTTTGCTGAATTTAAAAATCTTATTTCCTTCGGAATAGATTTCAGGGCTGCGCTCAAAAGCTGCACGATTAACCCGGCAAAAGCCATCGGTCTTGATGATGAAATCGGAAGCCTCGCAACAGGTAAGTCAGCCGATATTCTTTTTGTTGATGAAAAGCTTGATTTAAAGGAAGTATATATTAATGGAAAACTCGCTTAATGTTGTTCTTATAGAACCCGAAATTCCACAGAATACAGGGAACATCTCCCGAACCTGTGCCGCAACAGGCGCAAGGCTTCATCTTGTAGGGCCAATGGGCTTCCAGATAACGGATAAGCAGGTTCGCCGTGCAGGTCTTGATTACTGGGATAAGCTGGATATTACGTATTATGACAGCACCGAGGAGTTTTTTGAAAAAAATAAAGGCGGAAAATTCTTTTATTTTACTACTAAGGCAGAACAGACGCACAGCGAGGTAAGCTACCCGAATCATGCTTATCTTGTTTTCGGCAAGGAAACCAAAGGGCTTCCCGAGGAGCTTTTAAAGGAAAATCATGATCATTGTGTTCGGCTGCCTATGCGAGGAATTATCCGAAGTCTGAATCTCAGCAATGCCGTTGCTGTAGGTGTTTATGAGGTTCTGCGCCAGTGGGATTATCCCGAATTGTCGCTTAAAGGCCAATTGCATAACTTAAAATGGTAAAAAATGAGGACGGATAACAAAATCCGTCCTTTTGTAATTGACGACAGGGAGCAGCAGTTATGTGCTTTAAATAATTACAGTCAATTTTCGAGCAAAAGTCAATAGTCAATTATTGACTTGGTATAATATATTTGGGGTGATAATAATGAAATGGTATGAAAGATGCAAAGCGCTTCGAGAAGATTTGAACCCGAAAGTAAATCAAACTGAACTCGGTAAGATTTTCAATATGAGCCAAAAGAAAATTTCAAGACTTGAAACAGGGCAGGCACAGATTACACCGGATGAAATCGGAATTTACTGCAGATTTTTTAATGTTTCTGCCGATTACTTATTGGGATTTACCGATGAATATAAAGAAATGCCGAAAAAATAAGGAGAGGATTATCCTCTCCTTGTTTTTAATATTCTTTTAAAAATTCCTTAACCTTTTCAGTGTTCTTTTGTCCCTGAAGATATCCAAGCTGATAAATGGATTCAAGCTTTGTAATATCCCTTTCCATTGAAGAACAGTTGAGCGGCTTGGCAGGCCGGATTACAAAAATGTTTCCTTTTTTCTCTTCCTCTTCAACAAATTTTCTTTGCTCATTATACATAGTATGGCGGTTAACCAATGCTTCTGTAAGCTTCGGATATTTTTTGTAAAGCCGTTTGATAAGCTTTGCTGCCGAAACAGGCTGCTTTACAAAGCTTTCATCCTGCGTAAGGATAACAACAATTTTTTTGCAGCCGTCATCCATTGCCCGCTTCAGCGGAATGGAATCTGCAACACCGCCGTCAAAATATTTTATTTCTCCGATATCAACACCGTTGGTCACAAGCGGCATGGAACAGCTTGCTCTGATAATCGGGCAACCGTATTCCCTTAAATCCTTTGGATAAAAGTATTCTGCCTTTCCGGTTTCGGCGTTTGTCAGAACAGCGCATAGGGCAGAACCGCTTTTTTCAAATTCATCATAATTAAGCGGAATCTGATTGTAGCAAAGCTCGCCGAAAATCCAATCCATATTCATAAATTCGCCTGTGTGGGTGTAAGACCAAAGCCCCATATATTTTTTGTCGTGGCAGTTATTGATAATAAAATCATGCTGGCGGCGAATGTTTTTTGCAATAAAAGATGCTGCATTGCAGGAACCCATGGATACGCCGATTACATAAGGAAAGGTAATTCCGTTTTCAACAAAAGCATCAAGCACGCCGCTTGTAAAAATTCCGCGGTTTCCTCCGCCTTCCAAAACAAGCCCACTGTTATACATTTTCCTTCACTTCCGATAGATAAAATTAAAAATATTTTTTAGTGAAAAATAAGGAACGATTTCTCGCTCCTTGTTTTTTGGCTATTCATTTTAAAACCAACAAGGTTTAAACCAGCACCAAGTGGTCGGCATCTTACTCTGCTTTTTTAGGAGCCTTCTTTTTAGGTGCTGCTTTTTTAGCAGGTGCTTCCTCGGCAACAGCAGCCTCTTCTTCGGCAGCAGGAGCTTCTTCGGTTACATCAATGATTTCAAGATCATTGTCGCATTCAAAGAAATCGTTGTCATCAAAATACTCAGGCTCTTTTTTATCTGTAAGCTTCTGAATTGCAAAATAAATTGCGGCAGCTATGCCTGCAAGAGCAACAATAGCACCGATGATTTTTAAAAACTTATTCATAGGTTTACCCTCCAACCTTAAATTTATAAGTATATTATATATTTATTGTATATTAAAGTCAAGCAGTAAAAAATGAATAAAAAAATAACTCCAGCCGATTATAAGCAGGTAAAATAGTAAAGTATTAAACCAACGGACAATATTGTTCTTTTGCTGATTTTATGCTACTATTTTAGTAACTAATAAACCGGGATTTATTGTGGAGGGGGATACGGTGCTGTTCTATACTTTCAATTCTCAAGAGGAACGAAGAAATCACAGCGGTTCGGCATTCATTGAAATGCAATTTTGTAAATTGCCGGTTGGAACCGCTATAGAAAAATTAGTTTCTGTTGAAAATATAAATTATTGGCAAAACGATTCTTTGTATATCGACAATGAGAGTGCTTTTTACCTAGAATACAGTACTGTTTTTAATTGCGGTACTTATAATAATTTGAAATGCGGAACAGTAGATATTTATGGAATTAATTATTATGCTCCGTTCTTAACAGATTCTATTATTGAAAAACTCCGTAAGGATAAATTAACAGATTATGAAGTTTTGATAAAATGGCTTATTAAGTCAAAAGCATATAATGGATTTTACATTTTAGGGATGTAGTAAATTCCGATTGGTGAGAGGTTGATAAGATGCACAATAACAGAGATTTTTGGGCAGCATTGGATAAATTGGCAGATAATTCGGAAATTGTAATTGACAGACCAAAAGGAACCGCACATCCCAAATATCCTGATTTTATTTATAGGGTTGATTATGGGTATTTGAAAGATACATCCTCTATGGATGGTGCAGGGATAGATGTATGGGTTGGAAGCGGTGAAAAAAAGATTGATGCAATCATGTGTATTGTTGATTTGTTGAAAAGAGATTCGGAAATCAAAATTTTAATTGGCTGCACGGAAGAAGAAAAGCAAATTATATATCAAACTCATAACAAAACAGAATATATGAAAGGTATTTTAATTCGGCGATAAAGTATTCCGGCTTATGGAACCAAGCGAAAATATAATACAATAGGGCATCGGATTTTGATATATAAAAAACCACGAACACTTTTGTTCGTGGTTTACTTCGTTATACACTCCTGCTTACAGCAGAAGTACAATTGTTTAACAATTAAGCTTTGTTAAGCTTTGCAGCAAGATTGCTCTTTTTTCTTGCAGCTGTGTTCTTATGGATAAGATTTTTAGCAGCAGCCTGATCAATCTTTTTAACAGCAGCTTTAACTGCAAGCTCCTTGTTTTCAGCATTAGCTTCAATAGCAGCATTAGCCTTTTTGATTACAGTTTTAAGCGCAGTGTTTGTTGCTTTGTTGTTTGCAGCCTTTTTAGCCTGTACCTTAACTCTTTTTTTAGCTGATTTAATATTTGGCATATTTTTCACTCCTTTAGCGGATAATAATTTTAAGGGCGTACACCCAATATCTTTTAAATGCTTAAACATAGTAGCATACCTTTTGCAAAAATGCAAGTATTTTTTTATTTTTAGGCATACTTTTATTAAAATTGTTGAAAAATAAGGTGATTTAATTTGGAAAAACGCACAGATTTGGCAGTTGAATGCTATGAGGAAAGCCGGAAAACAAAAATAAACGGAGTTAAGGTTGTTCGTAAAAACGGCGTAACAACCGTATCTGTGCTTGATGAAAACGGCGAAAAGGAAATTGGAAAGCCTGTCGGAACCTATATAACGGTTGATGTTCCCTCCTTTGTAAATGATACGGATATTTTTGACGGAAGGCTCAGAAAGATTTCCGATATTTTAAAAAATCTTCTTCCTGCAGATTGTGACAATATTCTTGTTGCAGGTCTTGGTAATATGGATATAACGGCAGATGCATTGGGACCGAAAACAAATTCATATGTTCTCGCAACACGTCATATATCCTCTGATTTGCGCAGGGAAATGGGCTTTGAAAATCTTAAAAGCGTTTCTACTGTGCGAACAGGTGTGCTAGGTGAAACAGGGATTGAGAGCGCCGAAATCATAAAAGGCATAGTGAATGTGATTCATCCCTCGTGTGTTATTGCCGTTGATGCACTGGCTTCCTCCTCTGCCGAACGCCTCGGAACAACAGTTCAGCTTTCCGATTCGGGGATTTTCCCCGGTTCAGGGGTCGGCAACCATCGTTTTGAAATATCCGAAAAAACGCTTGGTGTGCCTGTTGTGTCAATCGGGATTCCTACAGTTGTGTCTACGGGAGTTATAAAGGGAGCAGATGATAATTCCATGTTTGTAACACCGAGAGAGATAGACAAGGTTACGGAGCAGGGCGCAAAGCTGATCGGAATGAGTATAAATGTCTGTCTGCAAAGTGATATCAGCGAAAGAGATTTGTATGCTTTGGTGGGATAATTTTCTTCATTCTTTCATATATATAATGTATAAAACTTAGTTCAAGGATAAGAAAATAAATGGGGTTTCTTATCCTTGTCTGTATAGTATAGGTGGATTATGAAAAAGGAAATTATATCTTTTGCGGCAAATATTGCGCTGCTTTTTTGTGTTACGGGTATTATTATCGGGATTTCTCCCCGCGTTTCGGCTAATGTAACTCAGATTGCACAGGGAATTGATAAAATTTCCAAACCTTATTCAGAAATCAAACAGGCATCTTCTGAAATCTCTATGATTATTTCAGAGAAGAATGCAGATAATAATAACACCACACAGGAAGAAGCAACGGATGTTATGAAAAACATCGCGCCTGAGGACAGCTCAGCGGATTTAGATTTAAAAAAAACACCCGATGATGTTCTTGCGTTAATGGCTGAAGCTAAAAAGACAATCAAAAAAGAAAAAGTAAAGGGCAAAACAAGCGAAGCAAATTACACGGGTGGCGGAACAATAGTAACCTTCGGAGATGTTCAGGTTCAGAGTAAAATTCCTGATTCCTTTTACAAGCTTGATATCGAAAATCTTTTAAAACAAAAGGCAAATCTTGAAATAAAAGATATGTCAAAACCAACGATATTGATTTACCACAGCCATACAACAGAATGTTTTACTCTTCTTGATGTGGGTTATTATACAGAGTCCACCGACCTTAAAACCAAGGATATATCCCGAAATATGGTAAGGGTCGGGGACGAAATTTGCAGGGTGCTGGAAAGCAAAGGCTTCAATGTAATTCATGACAGAGAAATCCACGATTTGTCTTATAACGAAGCTTATGCTTCCTCCAGAAAGTCCATGAACGAATATCTTGAAAAATATCCGTCAATAGATATTACTATAGATGTTCACAGAGACAGCATTACATATAAGGACGGAACAAAGGTTAAGCCAACAGCAGAGGTGGACGGCAAGAAAGCGGCACGCATGATGATTATTTCAGGCTGCGAGTATGGCAGTATATCCAATTTCCCCGATTGGGAATACAATTTAAGATTTTCCACATCGGTTGTGAACGCCGTTAATAATAGATATCCGAATTTAATGCGCCCGATTCTGTTCTCCGAGCGTAAATATAATATGGATTTAACAAAAAATTCATTTCTGCTTGAAGTCGGAACAGAGGGCAACACGTTGGATGAAGCCTGTTACTCGGGCAGACTCTTTGCCGATGCTTTTGCCGATATGCTGCTAAAGGAATATGTAAAGTGATTTAAGGGTATGGCAACAGGATTAATAAATAAAGGACTGATAAAATGAAAAAGCATCCCGTCGCATCTATTATAATTGTATGTATATTAATTGTAACGGTAGGCGCTTCCATTGCATACTACAATACAAAAAGCTTTGGCTTTGATGAAGATGCAGTTATTTTTAAGCAGGAAGAAGACGGAATTACTGTGTTTGATTACAAAATCTATTATGATGATGTGGAGTATATTTATAATGAAACAAAGGCATATACGCCCGATTATACCTATACTCTTGGTCCACATATTGTGGATGATTTAAGCTTTCTTCAAATATAATGTATATATAATATATTAAAGGCGAAGCGGGAAGACTTCGCCTTCATTTCTGCCGTTTAAGAAACGCTAGGACCAGTGTAAAACTTTACGAAAAAAGTTTAAAAAAAGTGTTGACATTTGGCTTTTGGTTTGGTATTATTAACAAGCACTTTGCGAGAGGGAACCGAAAGGGAAGCTCAAGTGGAGTGGAAAAAGGACCTTGAAAATT
>DESD01000057.1 GCA_002361935.1 Ruminococcaceae bacterium UBA3323
GACAACATTGCTGAAGGTCTGTGCTGCCTTATTATTATTTGCTGCCAATATCTTATAGGAATACTGCTTGCCATACTGAGCAGCTGCTGTTGTCCAGGAAGTACCTGTTACTGTTTTTATCCACTTATAGGAACCGTTTGTCTGCTTCATATAAATGCCGTATTTCGTAGCTCCTGTTACTTTATTCCATGAAAGCTTGAATGAACCGTTTGCGTTTACCGTTACCTTTGCACTTGGTGTCTGCAGCTTCTTTGTATTCTTTGCATTGACTGCTGAACTGTAGGCGGATTTCGTATTGCCCTTTACGGCTCTCATTTTGTAAGTAAACTGCTTACCATAGGTTGCAAACGCTGTTGTAAAAGACGTAGCATTTGTTGTTTTCATCAGCTTGTAAGAGCTGTCCGCCTGTTTGATGTACAACTGATAAGAGGTTGCTCCTGCCACTGCATTCCAAGAAAGCTTAAACGTACCATTAGCTTTAACAGCAGCTTTCATTGTCGGTGTTTGCAGTTTCTTTGTATTTGTTGCATTCACTGCTGCACTGTATGCAGACTTTGTATTGCCTGCTACGGCTCTCATTTTGTAAGTAAACTGCTTACCGTAAGTTGCAAACGCTGTTGTAAACAAGGTAGCATTTGTTGTTTTCATCAGCTTATAGCTGCCGTCTGCCTGCCTGATGTAAAGCTCATACTTTTCTGCACCGGCAATTTTACCCCAAGAAAGTGTGAAAGTACCGTTTGCATTTACGGCCGCTTTCAAAACCGGTGTTTTAAGACCTGTTGCTTTTATTGTTTCGGTTTTCGTTGCATTACACTTTGTACAGGTGTAGGTTTTAACGCCTGCTGTTGTAGCAGTCGGCTGTTTCGTTACCTTACCTGCATCGTAGTTGTGTCCTGTGGCTTTTATTGTTTCTGTTTTGGTTGCCTTACACTTTGTACAAGTATAGGTTTTAACACCGTTTGCCGTGCAGGTGGCTGCCTTGGTTACTTTTCCGCTGTTCCAAGTGCAAGAGTGATCCCTGTTAATAATTATCCAGTTGCAAACGGTACCATCCCAAGACGATTCATAAAAATATGTATAACCATTTGGATAATCAACGCAACCATCAGGGCCAAAAAATCCCGGTTCTATCTTAGTTATATTCTGGGTGAAATGTTCATTGGGATATGTTTTTTTGATCATACTCAAAGCATACTCCGTTACCTCATTCTCTCTGATTGAACTCGGCACATTAACTATAGGTACTGCGTATATAGGCTCAGGTACCCTGCTTTCATAAAATACCCCATTTTTAAAGATATTAAGCTCTCCAATCGTATTTGTAGTCATATTGATACCCAAATCAGTACCGCCAGAATACGATATCCAGTAAAACGCTACGGATTTGTCTTTAACTAAATCCGGATATGCTGTTGAAATGAGTATATTATATGCGTCTTTATTAAGATAATCCAAATCTACCCCAACATATTTTTGAGATTCCGTTTTTAAATTTTTAACAAATTGCTCATCTGCCTTATTATAGTTGTCGGAATTTTTATATTTTATATTAACAGCTGTTTCCAGCTCTTTATTCCACCAATCGTCATTAGAGTTTAAATCGTCCCAGAAGGAAACAAATATTTTGTGAAATTCCTCAACGGAACCAGATGTCGAACAATATGCCGAGATTTTATATCTCTGCATATTTATATTTGCCTTTTGACAGATTTTTTTCAAATTATTTGTGACAGACTCATTTATTTCCTCCCATTTACATTCACTTTCCAGATAATCAACTTCAATGATATCAGGTAAAACTTCCTTAACTTTTTTACAAGCAGTCATATAATCAAGATAATCAGAGTTTATATTGCTGTTTATAATGATTTTGCCATCTAAACCATATTGGTATGCACAATAGTGGCTATATGCATATTCTTCTGCATAAGATCCTTTGTCAACCACCAAAAGCAAATTATCAGAAAACAGAAAAGCAGTATCACTGATGTCAGATACACTGCCGGGAATTGTTACTGTGTTTAAACGATTACAATTTGCAAATGCATAATCACCAATACTTGTAACACTATTTGGAATTGTTACTGTGTTTAAATTATCACAATTTGCAAATGCATAATAACCAATACTTGTAACACTATTTGGAATTGTTACGCTTATTAAACTTGAGCAACCCTCAAACGCATAACCATCTATTGCCGTAACATCCTTGCCATCTATTATACTTGGAATCGATATATTTGTTGCAGTACCATTATATTTTATTATAACTGTTCCATCATAATAGCTGTAATACTCATAATCTCCACTTGTTTCTGCATATGCAGAAAGATCTATACCAACTGTTATGGTAAACAGCATTGCTGTTGAAAGCAACAGGCTGAATACTTTTTTAACGGCAGAAGCAAGCCCCTGCCTTACTATTTCATTTTTCATAGATTTCATAATTTACCTCCTAATAATTATTTACAAAGCATATTTTACTATCATATGATAGTATTGTCAAGACTATTATTTGATAGTAGAATAATATTAATACAGAGGTGGTTATTCTGTATTATTACCAAAGAATAAGAGATTTGCGTGAAGACGCAGATTTAAAGCAAAAAGAAATTGCTGCAATCCTTGGAATTGACCAAAGAGTTTACAGCAACTACGAAACAGGCAAAAGAGAAATACCAACACATCTGTTAATTAAGCTTGCAGATTATTATAATACTACAACCGATTATATTTTAGGGAGAACAAATAAATATCAATAGCAAATATTCAGAATAAAATATCTGTTAATGAATAACATTAAAAAAGCCGTTTGAGTATAAAAACTCAAACGGCTTTTTAATTAATCAATTTCAACTGAAATTCTTGCATCATTTCTTGTTGCTGCTGCACGCATAACAACACGAATAGCTTTGGCAATTCTGCCCTGCTTGCCGATTACTCTGCCCATATCATCCTCAGCAACGTGAAGATGATAAACAGTTACGCCCTCTTCGTTTGGTTCGTCAACATCAACAGAAACTGCATCGGGATTATCAACCAATCCCTTTGTTATGGATATCAACAAATCTTTCAAAGAACACACCTCCTGTTTAATCTTTGAATATCAAAAATTAAAGGATGCCTTCTTTTTTAAGAATATCCTTAACGGTATCTGTTGGCTGTGCACCGTTAGCAATCCATTTCTTAGCCTTTTCAGCATCAATGTTGATTTCAGCCGGATCAACCATTGTGTTGTATGTTCCGATTTCCTCAATGAATCTGCCGTCACGAGGGAATCTTGAATCTGCTACTACTACACGATAGAAAGGAGCCTTTTTTGCACCCATTCTGCGAAGTCTGATTTTTACTGCCATTTTTGTTACCTCCAAAAATTATATTTAATATTATTTTATTATATATTACCAAACCTATATATTAAATTTGGTTTAATACAAACTAAAAGCCAAAAGGATTGTTCCCCTTCATGCCCATCATTTTCTGCGCCAATTCGGGATTCTGCTGCATCATACGGCGCATCTTTTTGCTCATTTTCGGGCCGCCTTTTCCGCCTGCAAACTGGCTCATCATTTTCTTCATCTGCTTAAACTGAGCCATAAGCTTATTAACATCCTCAACACCCATTCCGCAGCCCGCAGCAATCCTACGCTTTCTGGACGGATTGATGATATCCGGATGTGCTCTTTCCTCTTTCGTCATTGAATAAATGATGGACTTAAACCTTGTAAAGGCACTTTCATCAATATCAGCATCCTTAATCTTATTGCCGATACCGGGAATCATTTTAATTGTATCCTTAATACTGCCCATTCTTTCAATCTGAGCAAACTGATCAAGAAGATCATTGAAATCAAATTTGTTTTTGGCAAGCTTCTTTTCCAGCTCCGCTGCTTTCTTTTCATCAAGGCTTTGCTCTGCCCTTTCAATAAAGGAAAGCACATCGCCCATTCCAAGAATTCTTGAAGCCATTCGGTCTGGATGGAAGCTTTCAAGATCGCCCAGCTTTTCGCCGGTACCCACAAATTTGATAGGCTTGCCGGTTACTGCCCTTACAGACAGTGCAGCACCGCCTCGTGTATCGCCGTCCAGCTTTGTAAGAATAACACCGTCTATACCAAGTGTTTCATTAAAGCTTTTTGCAACATTAACGGCATCCTGACCTGTCATTGCATCAATAACAAGCAAAATTTCATTCGGATGAACAGACGCACGAATATTCTGAAGTTCCTGCATAAGTTCCTCATCAATATGAAGACGGCCTGCAGTATCCAGAAAAACATAATCGTGGCCGTGATCCTTTGCATATTTAACAGCCTCTTCAGCTATTTTAACAGGATTTTCCGTTCCCATTTCAAATACGGGAACGCCTACCTGCCCACCGACAACCTGAAGCTGTTTTATAGCGGCAGGACGGTATATATCACAGGCAACAAGCATAGGCCTGTGGCCCTCATTTTTAAGCTTTAAAGCAAGCTTGGCACTATGGGTTGTTTTACCCGAGCCCTGCAAACCGCACATCATAATCACTGTAGGAGGACGATTTGCAACAGCAAGACGGCTTTCCGTACCGCCCATCAGCTTTGTTAACTCTTCATTAACGATTTTAATAACCATCTGGCCGGGCGTTAAGGATTCCATTACATCCTCACCAACGGCACGCTCGGTTACACTTTTTGTAAAATCCTTAGCAACCTTATAGTTTACATCCGCCTCTAAAAGAGCAAGGCGAACCTCCCTCATTGCTTCTTTAACATCTGCCTCGGTTAATTTACCCTTGGCACGAAGTTTTTTAAAGGAATTCTCAAGCCTTTCGGAAAGACCTTCAAAAGCCAAAAGTAATCACTCCAATTTATTACTCGCCAAGCATATCGGCAAGCGCTTTAATTTTTGCAGCGTTTGAAGAAATTTCCTTTGAAAGCGTATGATTCAAATTATAATCACTTATTTCTTCAGCGCATTCTTTAATTTCAGCCAAGCCCTGCTTAACCTCATTAAAGCGTTTTGCAAGGCCAAGGCGGTTTTCCATATCAAAAAGCTGATTTTCAGCCCTTTTTATAGCATCACGAACACCTTGGCGGGTTATACCCTCATTTTCTGCAATTTCAGAAAGGGACAAATCTTCATCATAATAATAAATGAGAAAATCATGCTGTTTCTGTGTTAACATTTCCCCGTAAAAATCGAGAAGAAATGAGATTTCCAAATTTTTTGCCATTTTTATCCCCCTCTGCTCAAGTTGATGATTGTTAAAATGCGTGATACAGCACAATTCTTCCGCTGCCTGCAATTCAACAAAAAGTGTAAAGTGTTTAGTCTTTACAGCAGATATCATTATACTCAAGCATTTTGAATAAGTCAAGCAAAAACGCGATAATTTTTCAAATAAAATTTTCGCAAAAAGTATTGACACAAAATATTGACAAAATAAAAATCAAACATACAAAATGTGCAAACACATTTTTGCTTCTAACACTTTTTATTTTTCAGTTTTTTAAACAATTTTATCAGAACCGCAAGCGCTGCTGCCGCAAGTATCACCTCTGCCGCAGTTTGCGCATAAGCAAGCCCATAAAGGGGAAACAAATAATTCAAAAGAAATATAAATGGTATTTCAAGCACAATTTTTCTTAAAATTGCAAAAACAAGTGATTTTCCGCCCATTCCGCACGCCTGAAAAACACCGACAGCAATAAAATCCATGCACAAAAACGGAAGTGACAGACACAGCCCTTTCAGAAATGCCGAGCCATAGGAAATAATTGCTTCATTTTGCATAAACAAAGCAATCAGTGTATCCGAACCGAAATAAAGCCCCAACGTTATAACTGCAAGAAAGCCTAAAGCATACTTACTTAAAAATGCCAACGATTTCTTCATTCTTTCCGTATTTCTGCTTGCATAGGTATAACCGATAAGCGGCATAACACCCTGTGAGCTTCCCAATGCAATCTGCATCGGAACCATATTGATTTTCTGTGCAATGCCCATAGCGGCAACTGCCTCTGAGCCGAATGCCGATGTAAAATTATTAAGAACCGTCATTCCCGTTACATTAAGCAGATTCTGTATGGATGCAGGAATTCCAACCGAAAAAACACCGATAACAATCGGCTTTCTGAAAGAAAACTTTTTGGGATTCACGCAGACATAGGTGCTTTTACGCTTAACAAAAAGCATAGCAAAGAAATAGATACAGGCAAAGCAATTTGAAATAAATGTTGCACAGCCTGCACCCGATGCCCCCATATCAAGACCCCGGGGCAAAACAAAAATCGGATCCAGTATCATATTCAGTACACAGCCGCTCATTGTTCCCACGCTTGCGTGGAGAGAGGAGCCCTCTGCACGGACAAGATATGCCATTACAACATTCAGGATTGCAGGAACAGCACCGAAGCTGACAGTCCATTTCAGATATTCTGCCGTTGCGCCTACCGTTTCACGGTCTGCTCCGAGCACAACCAGCACATGGTTGCTTAAAACAGTATAAAGCAAAGAAAAAATCAATCCGCTTATAACCGAGCAGTAAAACCCGAAGGCAGAGCTTCTGTAAACCGTTTCATAATCCTTTTTTCCAAGTGCACGGCTCATCATGCTTGAACTGCCGACACCGAAAAGATTATTGACGGCATTAAATGCCAAAAGAAGCGGGGCTGCCAGTGTTACTGCTGCATTTTCAACGGAATTATTCAACATACCGACAAAATAGGTATCTGCCAGATTATATATAACCATAACAAGCGAGCTTAAAACGGTTGGAACAGAAAGCTTTAAAACTGCGCTTTTAACAGGCATTTTTTCAAACAAATCTGTTTTTCTTAAATCTTCCATATTCAAACTTCCCTCATAAAGACTTTATTTTATCGAAGCGATTGTTACTCCGTTTTCTCCCTCTCCGTAAACACCGAGCCTGAATTCTTTTATGTTCGGATGAGATCTGAGTTCGTCTTGAACGGCACTTCTGAGTGCCCCTGTCCCCTTTCCGTGAATAATTCTGATTTCCATAATATTATTTAAAACGCATTTATCTATAAACAGCATCAGATTTCCGATTGCTTCCTCAACCGTCTGCCCTCTTAAATCAATTTCGGTTTTAACATCCGCATCCGCTCTTGAACTTGTTCTGTAAACATTGGCAGTATGCTTCAAAGGTGCTTTTTTCTTTTTTTCCGTAAGCATCAAATCGCCCATTTTTACACGGGTTTTAAGCATACCGGATTGCACAAGCACCTTATCCTTGCTAACCTCCAACACTTCACCCTCGCCGATGCCTCTAATAATAACGCTGTCACCCTTAACAACCGCACGCGGCAGTTTGTATTCATCATCCCAGTTATCTGCAAGCTCGCGCGGATTAACGATATCATCCATCTCGCCAAGACGGTTTTTAATTTCACGCCTTGTTTTTCTTGCTATATCCGTAACATTTGCGGTTTCAGCCTCTTTTTTCAGTTTTTCAAGCTGCAGCAGAAAATCGGAGCTCTGCCGTTTTGCGGCATTGATGATTTTTTCGGCTTCCCTTTTCACCTTTTCCATTTCATTTGCTTTAAGCTGTTCTATTTTATCCTTTTCGGACTGTGCCCTTGCTCTCATTTTATTTGCAGCTTCAGTTGCCCTTTCAGCCTTTTCCTTTTCAATTTCAAGCTCCATCCTTGTATTCTCAAGCTTTTCAAGCACATCTTCAAAAGAGCGGTTATCCGAACCTACAATTCCCCTGGCCGCATCAACAACACCTTTATCCATACCAAGATGCTCCGATATGGCAAAGGCATTTGATCTACCCGGAACACCGATTAAAAGTCTGTATGTAGGTTTTAAGGTTTCAACATCAAATTCACAGCAGCCATTCATAACGCCTGCTGTTTCCAGCGCATAGGATTTAAGCTCGGCATAATGGGTTGTTGCCGCAATCCTTGCACCCTTTTCACGCAGATTTTCAATAATAGAAACAGCCAGAGCCGCGCCCTCAACCGGGTCCGTACCTGCCCCGAGCTCATCAATCAAAACAAGCGAACTGCTGTCCGCACATTTCATAATGTTTATTATATTCACCATGTGCGACGAAAATGTTGAAAGGTTTTGCTGAATACTCTGCTCATCTCCGATATCAACCAATATTTTATCAAACACGGAAATCTGCGACTGATCGGCAGCAGGAATCAGCATTCCGCACATAGCCATCAGAGTAAGCAGACCGATTGTTTTGATAGACACGGTTTTTCCGCCCGTATTCGGACCTGTTATAACAAGCGTATCAAATTCGCCGCCAAGCCTTATATCTGTCGGAACAACGGCTTTCGGGTTCAAAAGAGGATGACGTGCCTTTTTCAGTTCAATAATCCCCTCATCATTCAGAATTGGCCTAGACGCTTTCATTCTGTAGGCCAAATGTGCTTTTGCAAAAATAAGATTGAGCATAACCGCACTGTGATAGGAATGCTTTATGCTTTCGGCAAAGGTGCCGGCCTCGGCAGAAAGCTCAAAAAGAATCCTTTGGATTTCCTCCCTTTCCCTGCCCTCAAGCACTTTAATCTCATTGTTGGCTTCAACAACCGAAACAGGCTCGATAAATACAGTTGCGCCTGATGATGAAGTATCATGCACCAAACCCGGAACATTGCCTCTGCATTCAGCCTTAACAGGCACAACATATCTGCCGTTTCTCTGTGTTATAATTGCTTCCTGCAAATATTTAAGATAATGTGTGCTGTGAATGACGGCATCAAGCTTTTCACGCACTGAATTGGACTTTGCACGTATCTTTCTTCTGATTTCATACAGCTCTTCCGAGGCCTTATCGGCAATTTCATCCTCACTGATAATAGCCGTAAAAATTCTGGTTTCCAGATATTTATTGACTGTAATTCCGTCAAAAAAGAAATCAAGACTTGTTTTAACGCCTGAGCAGTGGCCGTACCACTCATAAAGAGCACGAAGCGAACGCAGCGTTTCTGCTATCCGAAGCAGTTCAATGGTATTCAGAGCACCGCCTGCTGCTGCCCGTTGAAGCGGATTATTCACATTGCATAATCCCGAAAAAGAGGGCGCACCGAAGCGTGCCAGCAAAGAAAGAGCATCCTCTGTCTGGGCAAGGCGCATTTCAACCTCATGGATATCCGTTGAAGGCTTAAGGCTTTCTGCCAGCTCCTTTGCATCTTCACAGGTTGCTTCGTTTGCAAGCATTTCAAGCACATGATTCAATTCCAAAGCTTCATAATGTTTATTCATCCCTGTAATCCTTTGTAAAATTCAAGAGCACTCAGCCTTCGCTGAATGCGTGTTAATGTATATTTTTCTGCAATGCTTCCGAGCAGCGAAATATTTTCATCGCTTAAACTGAAGCTGAATATTTTTGTAGGTTCCGTTAAGCAGATAAAACGGATGGCGGTAACTACATTTTTCGGAACGGGAACTGCCCCCGCTTTAGGGCAGTTTTCACAATAGATTTTGCCCTCCATCGTATCAAAATACATAAGCGGCGTTTCATATGTACCGCAGTTATCACAGGCAAGAACAGACGGCATATATCCGCCAAGACACAGTGCACGGAATTCAAAAACCGCTTTAATCTGCGTAAGGCTTTTTCCGCCTCGGCAAAGCAGATGAAGAGAATTAAGGATAAGCCTCAAAAGCTCCTCCTGCGGCTGCTCCTCTGCACTTAGTTCATATGCCAGCTGTGCAAAATACTGTGCAAGGGTAAGCCTGTCTATGTCCTGCCTTAGATTGAAAAAAACTTCAATTGGAACGGCATCATCAACAACAAAAGCATCCTTGGAGCGATACAAACTGAAATCACAGTAAGCAAAAAGGGTGGTTGCGGAATTCAGTCTGCTTTTAAGCTGCTTTGCCCTGCGAACAAAGGCCTTAACAAGCCCGAAATCAGCAGTAAGGAGAGTAACTAACCGGTCACTCTCCCCTATAGTCTGTTCCTTTATAACTAAGCCCTTCGTTGTTCTTCGCATTATTATTTTCTGCCCTTAAATTATTTTCGCTTTCTTTATATTTCAGATAATCCAAAATATTGCCTGTTTTGGTAAAATTAACCCAGTTTTCATCAAGCATAAAACCACCGCCATTAAGAAGATACTTTTAGTTTATCCTATGGCAGCGGATATAATTTGTGCCATTTTAATCCAATCCGAAATTATGGATTAAGCCGTCTCTGTTTCTCCAGTTATCCTTAACCTTAACCCAGGTATGAAGATTGACCTTGATTTCAAAAAAGCCTTCTAAATCCTGCCTTGCAAAGGTTGAAATTTTCTTAAGCATAGCGCCGTTTTTTCCGATTATCATTCCCTTATGGGTTTCTCTTTCGCAATAGATTACTGCCTCAACATCCAGAATTTCCTTATTTTCACGTTCACGCATTTTTTCAATTGAAACAGCAATTCCGTGAGGGATTTCCTTATCCATAAGGCGAAGTATTTTTTCTCTTATTATCTCGGCAGCAAGCACTCTTTCGGGCTGATCCGTCAATGTATCATCCGGAAAAAAATGGGGGCTTTCAACAGAAAGCTTTTTCATTTCATCAATAAGCTCGTCCACCCCTGCTCCCTCTGTTGCGGAAACGGGAACAACGGCTTCAAAATCATACATTTTTGTTAAATAAAGTATTCTTGAAAGAAGCTCCTTTTTTTCTTTGACCATATCAATTTTATTGATTGCAAGAATAACGGAAAGCTTTTCCTGCTTAAACTTTTTAATAAGCTCAAGCTCTTTTTCATCCAGCTCTCCGTTCGGCTCAACAACAAAAAGTGCGGCATCCGTACCGCCGATGCTGTCACCCACGGCATTATTCATATATTCGCCAAGCTTATTATGCGGCTTATGAAAGCCCGGTGTGTCGGTAAAAACAAGCTGGATATCATCCAGAGTCAGGACACCCATAATTTTGGTGCGGGTTGTCTGCGGTTTTGAGGAAACAATTGCAACCTTTGCACCAAGCATTTTATTCAGCAAGGATGATTTGCCGACATTCGGCTTGCCTACAATGGCAATAAACGCAGTTTTTGTCATTATTCATCTCCCATATAATAGCTGTTATCCCTTTTCCAGCCGATGCGTGTCAAAACCGTTTCTTCCTTCTCACGCATTCTGACCTCTTCCATTCCGCCTGCCTCATGGTCATATCCCAGAAGATGAAGCATGGAATGCACCGTTAAAAAGCCGATTTCACGCTGAAGCGGATGATTATAGAGCTTTGCCTGCTCAACGGCCTTTTCCATTGAAATAACGATATCGCCAAGCATTTTGGCACCCGTATCAAGATTAATATCATATTCACCGTTTTCACCCAAAGGAAAGGAAAGCACATCCGTTTCCCTGTCTATATTGCGGTATGTACGGTTCAGCTCATGAATCTGCTCATTATTCACAAAGCGAACAGACACCTCAGCTGAGCCCTCAAAATTTTCAAGCTCCAGCACTGCATGGCAGCAGCGGCGGATAAGCAGCCTGATTCCTGTTGGAACCTTAACATTTTTCTGATCATTGGAGATTACAACTTTTACGGAATTCATTATCTTTTCTCCTCATTTTCATATTTTTCGTAAGCTTTTATTATGTCCTGTACTAATTTATGACGCACAACATCCTTTTGCGAGAATTTGCAGATTTCAATATCATCAACATTTTTAAGAATGCGGATAACCTTTTTAAGTCCGGATTTTTTACCGTCAGGCAAATCAATCTGAGTTATATCACCGGTAACCACCATTTTAGAATTAAAACCAAGCCTTGTTAAAAACATTTTCATCTGTTCAGGCGTTGTATTTTGCGCTTCATCAAGAATAATAAAGCTGTCATCAAGGGTTCTTCCCCTCATATATGCAAGCGGAGCCACTTCAATAGAGCCGCGCTCCTGGCATTTCTGAAAATTTTCCGCACCCAGCATATCAAAAAGAGCATCATAAAGCGGTCTTAAATACGGATCAACCTTACTTTGCAGATCACCGGGCAGAAAGCCCAGCTTTTCTCCCGCTTCAACGGCAGGGCGCGTTAAAATGATTTTGGTAACCTCTTTTGCACGGAATGCAGTTACGGCCATTGCAACCGCAAGATAGGTTTTACCTGTTCCTGCAGGACCGATACCAAAGGTAATTGTATGATTATCTATAGCTTCGCAGTATTTCTTCTGACCTATGGTTTTCGGCTTAATCGGTCTGCCCTTGGAGGAAATGCAGATACTGTCAGACGACATAGCGGGAATTTTATCCTCATTGCCCTCCTGTACAAGCGAAACGGCATATCGCACATTCTGCTCCGAAAGCGTTTCCCCTTTATTAATAAGCAGCAAAAGGCTTCGCAATGCCTTAACAGCAAACGAAACGTTTTCCAATTCGCCTACAACCTTTAAATCACTGCCGCGACTTATAATGGAAACATTGAATTCTTTTTCAATAAGCTTTATATTTTCATCATTGGAGCCAAAAAGGCTTACTGCCTGATCTACTGCATCAAAATGTAAGATTTCTTCTGTCATTCGTTTATCTCTGCCTTAATAAGTTCTATTCTTCTGTCCTCAATTTTAAGAACGGTAAATGTTATATTTTCAAACTGAACAGTTACCTGATTTTCTTCTTCTCCCGTAGGAAGATAGCCAAGCTGGTTAATAATAAAGCCGGCTATGGTATCGTAATCCCCCTCAGGTATGGTTATACCAAGACTTTCGCTTGCATCGTCAATATCCGTTGCGCCGTCAAACGTATAAGTATGTTCATCAATTTTTTCTATTTCCTCTTCCTCGTCATCATATTCATCCTGAATATTTCCAACGATGCTTTCAAGGATATCCTCCATTGTAACAAGACCGGCTGTACCGCCGTATTCATCAACAACAACCGCAAGCTGGATTCTTGTTTCTGTCATTTTGGCAAAAAGCTTTCCGCAGGCTATGGTTTCGGGCACAAAAAGCGGAGAACGGATATAATCTTTTAAATTCTCATCGGGCGATATTTTCGTGCCTATAAATTTAAGAAGATCCTTTACATAGATAATTCCGACAATATTATCCAAATCCTCGCTGTAAACAGGTATTCTTGAAAAGCCCTCTTTAATTGCCAAAGCGGCAACATCGGCAAGAGAGGCATCCGCATCCACAGCCTCAATATCCGTTCTGTGCGTCATAATATCTCCGGCATTCAAATCATCAAATTCAAAGATATTATTAATCATCTGCCTTTGGGAATCCTCAAGCTCGCCGACGTTTTCATCCTCGTCAACAAGCTGCTTGATTTCCTCTTCTGTTGAATTTTTCTTAAACAGTCTTAATAGATTTCCTGCCATAAAGGCGTAATCCTCCAAAAAAATAATTTTAAATATTATATACTTTTTAAAATTATTTGTAAAGGGGTGTATTTTATGTTATAATCTCTTATAATAAAATTATTTTTTGGAGATAAAATTTGCTTAATATACACGAAACCGATGTTTGGGAATATCTTGCCGAAAGCGGAAAGCCCATTGTAATTTACGGAATGGGAAACGGTGCTGAAAAAATAATAAACGTTCTTAAAGAATACGGTGCTGAAATTGCCGATATTTTTGCAAGTGATGAATTTGTAAGAGGACATTCCTTTTTAGGGCACAGAGTGCTGAAATACAGCCAGGTCTGCGAAAAATATGATGATTTCAACATTGTTCTTGCCTTTGCTACCCATTTGCCGGATATGCTTGAAAAAATCAGAACAATGAATGCGGAGCACCCTGTTTTTGCCCCGGATGTGCCTGTAGCAGGCAACGGAATATTTACAAAAAAATTTTTTGAAGAAAACAGAGAAAAATTTGAATTTGTTTACGAAAAGCTTGCCGATGAAGAAAGCAAAAACGTATTTGAAAATATAATAAACTTCAAAATAAGCGGTAAGGTAAAATACCTTTACAATAGTACGGAAGCGGATAAAAACCGCATTTACAAAGATATTCTGATGCTTGGCAGCAACGAAACAATTGTTGATATGGGCGCTTACGACGGCGATACAATCCGTGAATTTACCGCATATACAAACGGAAAATACAATCATATCCATGCTCTTGAGCCGGATGAAAAGAACTTTAAAAAGCTTGAGAAAAACACAAAAGATATGGAAGGTATAAGCCTTTACAATCTTGGAGCATGGAGCAAGAAAGATACACTTACCTTTTCCAAAAAGGCCGGGCGGAATTCAAAGCTTTCCGCCGAAGGAATCCCCGTTCAGGTTACGGATATAGACAGCCTTATCAGCGATAAGGTTTCTCTTTTGAAAATGGATATCGAAGGCGCTGAGCTTCGGGCTCTTGAAGGCTGCAAAAATACCATCATGAAATATATGCCGAAGCTTTATATCTGTGCGTATCACAGAAATGAAGATATGTTTGCGCTTCCCATGAAAATCTGGGAATACAACAAAGATTATAAAATATATTTCAGGCATTCACTTTATATACCTGCCTGGGAAAGCAATTTTTACTGCACACTTTAAGGAGATGCATTTTTATGGATTTTATACTGGATTTTTATAATACGAATAAAAAATATATAAATATAGCATTGGGAATCCTTATCTTTTTGGCATTTCTTTTGCTGAAAAGAGTAATTTCCAAAGCCATTCTGTCTGTTCTTGCAAAAATTTTTTATTCCAAAAAGCCGGAAAGCAGAAAGGCCTTTAAAAACAGCCTTTTAAAGCCGCTTTCCTCATTTTTTGCTTTGCTGGGCTTATATATCGGAATTTCCATAAATTATCAGAGCAAGGCTGTTACAGACGCCTTTAAAATTTTCACAATCATGATTGTCTGCTGGAGCTTTCTTTGCTATCTTTCCGACAATATTCAAAGCATAATAAGCCTGAAAAGCAAAAGCCCCGAGGTTAATATTGTTGCTGTTAAATTCATTTCAAACCTGCTGAAAATATTAACGGTCTGCATTGCCGTTGTTATGGTGCTTGCAGAGCTGGGCTACAACATCAGCGGACTGATAACAGGCCTTGGTGTAGGCGGACTTGCCGTTTCCCTTTCTGCACAGGATACGCTGAAAAATCTGATTTCGGGCTTTGTTATTCTGCTAGACAAACCGTTTGATGTAGGCGACTTAATTGAAACCGCAGAATTCAAAGGAACAATTGAAGATATAACCATGAGATCCACAAGAATCAGAAAGCTTGATGATTCCATTATAATTGTTCCGAATACACAGCTTGCCGATTCCTCCATAACAAATTATGCAAGATTAACCAGAAAGCTTGTTGAGTTTAATATCGGGCTGTTGTATTCCACATCCAATGAGGTTATTGTAAAATGTGAAAAGGAAATCAAAGCCTATCTTGAAAAAAATGAACTTGCCGACAATGAAACAATTCGGGTTTTCTTTTCCGAGTATGCCGATTCCTCAATCAATTTACAGGTAAGATGCTATATAGATACAACGGATATAAACATTTACAACAACTTTACGGAAGAGCTTAATCTTGAAATCAAAAGAATTATTGAGAAAAACAAAACAGATTTTGCTTATCCTACAAGAAGTATTATTATAGAAAAGAATTAACGGTATGTATGATTTAATTTATTCCCTTATCATTTTCTTCGCAACCTTTATGGGCTCCTTTGTCGGCCTCGGCGGTGGTGTTATCATCAAGGCTTCGCTGGATTTAATCGGTCACGACAGCGTTGCAACGGTTAATTTTATTTCCTGCTGCGCAGTTTTCAGCATGAGTATAAGCTCAACAATCAAGCACATAAGGGCAAAAACAAAAATTAATTTTAAATTTATAGTAACTCTGTCAATCGGTGCCGTAGTAGGCGGAATAATCGGCTCTGCTCTTTTTGATTATCTGCTTACCATCTTTAACAGCACTGCCATGAAAAGAACACAGGGTGCAATTCTATGCCTTCTTCTTATAGCCTCGGTTGTATATATCAATCTGAAAAACCGAAAAAGCCTTACCGTTAAAAATCCGATAGGTATTATCGGTGCAGGGCTTCTGCTGGGACTGCTTTCTTCCTTTCTCGGGGTCGGAGGAGGGCCGATAAACGTTGCTTTTCTTGTACTCTTCTTTTCCATGTCCATGAAGGAATCCGCTGTATACAGCGTAGGCGCCATCTTTTTCAGCCAGCTTTCCAAGCTTATCACAACAGCAGCCTCCAACAGCATTCCGGAATTCAGTTACATAACACTTTTATTTGCTGTTGTTTCGGCTGTAATCGGCGGTATTCTCGGAGCAAGAATGAACAAACGAAGTAATGAAAAGACGATAAAGATAATATTTACAATCGTTGTTGCCTGTGTTGCGGGAATAAACTTATGCAACGCAATTCTGTAAAGGAGAAAATTATGAAAAAAAAGAACATTATTTTTTATTTTTCAGACCAGCAGAGATGGGATACTGTTAATGAAGCCGTTACACCGAATCTTATGCAGCTTGCCTCTGAAGGGGTTATGTTTGAAAACAATTTTACCTGCCAGCCTGTATGCGGACCTGCAAGAGCATGTTTGCAATCAGGCGTTTATGCAACGCAGGTAGGATGCTATTGGAACGGCATTGCCCTGCCGGACAGCATTACCCCGCTTGCAGAGCATTTTAACAATGCAGGCTATCAGACTGCCTACATAGGAAAATGGCATCTTGCATCTGACCGATATCCCGGAATCGGACTGCATTGTGAAAAAACCGCCGTTCCGAAAGAACGGCAGGGAAAATATCAATACTGGCGTGCGGCGGACTGCCTTGAATTTACATCACACGGGTATGACGGATACGTTTTTGACGGGGATGGAAACCAAATTGATTTCAAGGGCTACAGGGCAGACTGTATCAACGATTTTGCGCTTGAATATCTTGATAACTGTGATAAGGATAAGCCGTTTTTTATGTTTGTCAGCCAGCTTGAGCCGCATCATCAGAACGACCGTAAATGCTATGAGGGCTACAGAGAAACAATTGATAATTATAAGGATTATCCCATTCCTGATGATTTGGCATTTTTAAAGGGTGATTACAAGGAAATGTATCCCGACTATATCTCAGCTATAAACAGACTTGACTATAATGTTGGCAGGCTTGTTGACAAACTGAAGAAGCTTGGAATTTATGATGACACAATTATCATTTACACAAGCGACCACGGAAGCCACTTTAAAACCCGTAACCCTGAATACAAGCGCAGCTGCCACGAAAGTGCAAGCCGAACGCCCCTTATCATAAAAGGCGGCGGCTTTGAGGGCGGAAGAACGGAAAAAAGGCTTTCCAGCCTTATTGACATACCCCCAACTCTGCTTTCCATGGCAGGAATAGATATTCCGCAAAGCTATATGGGCGTTGATTTAACAAAACAGATTGATAATCCCGATATCAGGCGCAACTGCATATTTATGCAGATCAGCGAAAGCCAGTGCGGAAGAGCAATCCGGACAGAACGATATAAATATTCCATAAGGGATTTAAGCCCTGTCGGCTATGCACATGCCAGCAGCAAGGTATACTTTGAGGATTATCTTTATGATTTGGAAAAAGACCCTATTGAAAAGCATAATCTTGTTAAAGACAAAAAATATGCAAAAATAAGAAAACAACTTAAAGAAAAACTTATCGAACAGATGGTAAATGCAGATGAAGCAAAGCCTGTAATTCTGCCGGCAATAATAAAAAGAAGAAAATAGCAAGCTTATTTATTGCATCTTCTTTGTTTGGTTTTCAATTTCAGCTTTGATAGAAAGTAATAAATTCTCTTTTTTCAAATATTCAACTGCAGGTTTGCAGACATCTTTTTTGCCCCACTTGTTGAATTACCATATCCAATAAAAGTATATGGAATACCTTTAAGATTATATTTACATTTTTGTATTTTATTTATATCATTCACTTGCATAAATAGGTCTAAACAAAATCTTGTATTTAGATATCTATGCCTTATAGTATTTCAATAATAAAACATTTATAATTGATAAAGCCAATCCAACACACAAAATATCCAATGTCACAAAAAAGCACACAGTGCAAATCACTGTGTGCTGAAATTTTTTATACAGAATTATACCATAAACTTACGGATAACACTTTCCATATCATTATAATTCATAATTTTCGGAACAGGATAGCCGGGGTTACCCTCTTTAAGCGCTCTGCCGATAAGAATCGGCAAATCCTCTTCCTTAATCATATCAAAGCCGGACGGAATATTCATATCCGCATTAAGCTTTCTGATTGCTTCAATGAATTTCTGAGCCTTATCTGCTTCGCCTGAGCCTTCGATACCGACGATATCAGCAAGCTTTGCAAGCTGCGTATAGACCGAAGAACCATACCATTCAAGCACATAAGGAAGAATAACGGCATTGGCAAGACCATGAGGTGTGCCGTAAAGACCACCTAGATTATGAGCAATTGCATGTACATAGCCGACATAAGCTCTTGTAAAGGCACAGCCTGCCCAATATGAACCCTTTAGCATATTTGCCCTTGCTTCATAATTTTTGCCGTTTTTATAGGCTTCTTCAACATTATCAAAGATAAGCTTGGTAGCCTTTTCGGCCTGCTCCCTTGTTTGCCTTGTGTTGCTTCTGCCGATATAAGCCTCAACAGCGTGAGTTAATGCATCCATACCTGTTGTTGATGTAATATGAGGTGGCAAACCTACGGTTAATTCCGGGTCAAGCACAGCATATTTCGGACGAAGACAGATATCATTGATTGCATTCTTCTCGTGCGTTTCAGGATCGGTTACAACAGCGGCAACTGTTGTTTCAGAGCCTGTTCCTGCAGTTGTGGGAACTGCAAAAAACGGTGGTAATTTTTTAAGTACTTTAAGATATCCTCTCATTTTGCGGACTGTCTGATTTGGCTTAACAACTCTTGCTGCTGCTGCTTTTGCGCAGTCCATAGGAGAGCCGCCGCCGAATGCAATAAAGCCCTGACAGCCGTTTTTGATATACATTTCACGGGCTGCCTCAATGTTCGGAATAGTCGGGTTCGGCTGAACATCATCATAGACAACATATTCTACGCCAACTTCAGTAAGCTTTTCAAACATAGGATCAAGAAGATGAAGCCCCATAAGGCCCTTATCTGTTACAACAAGAACTTTATTTATGCCCTTGCTTTTTACGAATTCAGGCAATTTTAAAATTGAGCCTTTGCCTTCAAGAAGCTGAGGTTCAGACCAATCAAGGAAATTCATAGCAACTTTAAAAGCTGTCTGATAAATTCTGTAATAGCATTTTTTTAATTCCCAAAGCATTATAAATCCTCCTTCTAAAAATATTTCATATTTATTTTACTAAAAAAACAATTTTTTTGCAATAGATTTATATAATATATTCCCATTTTGTAAAAAATATGATATATTTAAGATACACTAAAATGAAAATGAGGTTTTGCTATGGGCAATAAAGAACTTTTATTCTGCGGAAATCATCCGCACTATCTTAAGGAAGAACTTACCAAATACAGCAACAAGGCAAACGGAGGAATTGCTTTCAGAATTCCAAGCCTTATTAATGCAAACGGCACATTGGTGGCCGCAATAGACCGTGCCTCTACGGGAGCAGACTGGGGATATATTGAAATTGCTGTCAGAAGAAGCGAGGACGGCGGAAAAACCTGGAGCGACCTTGAAGCGATTGCTTCTCCTCCTGCCAGAGAAACGAAAATAGCAGATGACTGCTATGGCTCAGGCTTTTTTATCGACCCATGTATGGCAATTGCGCCCAACGGCGATATTGTTATGATTGTTGATTACTGGCCCGAATGCAAAGGCTTACATAAAAAAAGCATTCTTGACAGACATAAAGCCCCCTATGCTGAAATTAACGGCAAAATGCTTCCTGTGCTTTACAGTAAAACAAAGAAGCCGTATTATATACAGGATGACGGAACTGTTATTGATGCAAATCTGAATCCGACCGATTACAGAGTTGAAGGGCTGGGAGCATTATATAAAAAAGATGAATACATCGGCAATATTTTCCTTTACGGTAAAGAAGGAATAAACGAGGCTGAGGTTGAACTGACCTTCGGTGCTCCGCTTACCATGCCGAAAAGAAGCTATGTTTATATGCTCAGAAGCAGTGACAACGGAAAAACATGGAGCAAACCGAAGGACATTACACATATGTTTCTTAAAAGAAGCGACGGTACATTTCTTGGAGTTGCACCCGGAGTAGGCATAACAACAAAAACCGGCAGAATAATTATGCCGCTTTACGTTGACAGAAAATCAACCGTTACCATTTACAGCGATGATAACGGCAACACATGGCACAGAACAGAGGAGCAGCCATATTCAAAAAACATTGACGAATGGCAGATGATTGAAGCTCCCGACGGCACAATACTTGGCTTCGGCAGACAGAAAAGACCGGGCAAAACGCCTGTTACAATTTCCAAAGACAACGGAGCAACCTGGAAAAAATGCTGCAAAACAGATCTTATTGCAGTAAAATGCCAAAAGAGTGTTCTTGCAATCGGCGAATATGTTTTCAGCACCCATACAGGTCCTAAAGGAAGAAAAAACGGTGAGCTTTCGGTTGGAAAGCTGATAAAGGAAAAAGGCGTATACTCAAAAATTCAATGGTTAAAAACAATAAGAATACAAGACGGCTTTTTCGCTTATTCCTGTCTTACTCAGATTGATGACAACACAATCGGGGTTATGTATGAAGCAGAGCCGAGCAGCTATCTTTTATTTGAAACATTTGATATAAATGAGCTTATAAAATAAGACTTGCAAAATCTTATTTTATATAATATAATATTGGCAACAGAAAACACATTGACGAAGAAAAGTAGCTTTTATTAAGCCTTTCAGAGAGCAAAACCATAGGCTGTAAGTTTTGTATGGCAAATAAAAGCGAAGTTCCCTTCCGAGTGGCTGGGCTGAACATCAGCCAAACAAAAACAAAATGAAGATTCTGTTTTTGTTTGGCCGGGCAATGAAAAGTAATCCGAGTATTTTTAACAATGAGTAAGGGCAAATCAGCCTGTTTTCGGTTCGGATTTCTATTAATTGCCTACAGTAGGCGCAGACGGAGCGAGCTCCGTTACAGGCTCAAAGAGTGTTTGCTCAGATTGATGCAAAAATTAGGGTGGTACCGCAGGTTATTACGACTTGTCCCTTGTTACAGAGGGGCAAGTCTTTTTTTGTCCCCCGAATTCCATTTTAAAACAAAGAAAGGAAAATGTTATGAAAACGCAACTTGAAAAAATCAGGCAGGCTGCAAAGGAAGCTCTTGAATCATTTGAAACAAAAGAGCAGATTGAAGAAGCAAGAATTAAATATCTTGGCAAAAAAGGCGAGCTTACAACTATTTTAAAGCAGATGGGCAAGCTTTCCGCTGAAGAAAGGCCTGTTATCGGTCAGCTTGCAAACGAAATCAGGGCAGATATTGAAGAAAAAATTACTGCCAAAGCGAAGGAATTAAAGGAAAAGGAAATTCAGCTTGAAATTAATGCAATGCCTGAATTTGATATTTCTCTGCCGCCGGAGCTTGAAAGAGGCTCATATCATCCGATTACGCTTGTTCAGCGTGAATGCGAAAGCATTTTCAAATCTATGGGCTTTAATGTTGAGGATTACAGCGAAATTGTAACTGACTATGAATGCTTTGAAGCTGTAAACATTCCAAAGCATCATCCTGCAAGAGATATGCAGGATACCTATTATCTTGAAAACGGTCAGCTTTTGAAATCGCATACCTCTGCTGCACAAAATGCTATTCTCAGAAAGTATAAGGCTTCATTAGAAAGCGGCACGCCTATTAAGGCTATCTTCCCCGGCAGATGCTTTAGAAACGAAGCAACAGATGCCTGCCACGAAAACACCTTTTTCCAGATGGAAGGCGTTATGGTAGACAAAAACATTTCCATTTCAAACCTGATTTACTTTATGAAATCTATGCTTTCAGAGGTATTTCAGAAAGACATCAAGGTTCGTTTAAGACCGGGCTTTTTCCCATTCGTTGAACCGGGATTTGAGCTTGATATAAGTTGTCTTATCTGCGGCGGTGACGGCTGCCCATCCTGTAAAAACAGTGGTTGGCTTGAGCTTTGCCCCTGCGGAATGATTCATCCTGAGGTTTTAAGAATGGGTGGAATTGACCCTGAGGAATACACGGGCTTTGCCTTCGGACTCGGCTTAACAAGACTTGCAATGATGAAGTACGGCATTAAGGATATCCGTGATTTAAACAGCGGAAATCTTAAGTCACTTTCACAATTCACAGATGACGAATAAGGAAAGGAGTAGTTACTATGTTTTTATCAATGAATTGGATTTCTGATTTTGTTGATTTTACAGGGCTTGACAAAATTAAGCTTATCAATCAGTTTTCTCTTTCAACTGCTGAGGTTGAAAATGAAATATTCTTTAAAGGAAGCGACATCGGCGGAATCGTTGTAGCAGAAATCAAATCTGTTCTGCCGCATCCCGATTCCAAAAAACTTCATCTCTTAAAGGTAGACGCAGGCGACGGCGAATTAACAGATGTTGTCTGCGGTGCTCCGAATGTAAGAGAAGGAATGAAAACTGCCTTTGCAAAGGTTGGCGCAAAAATCGGAGAAATTGAAATCACACCGAGAAAGCTTGCCGGCTATACATCAAACGGCATGTGCTGTTCCGAAAAGGAAATCGGCATCAGTGATGACAACTCGGGCATTATGGATATAACCGATGATGCTCCGAACGGAACAGACCTGAAAGAGCTTTATGAAATTGAAGATATCATTTTTGAAGTAGACAACAAATCCCTTACAAACCGCCCTGATTTATGGGGGCATTACGGAATTGCCCGTGAATTTGCTGCGCTTTCAGGCAGACCGTTAAAGCCGCTTGACTGTGTTGATTTATCCGAATACAGCAGTCTTCCGCAGCTTGACATCAGAATTGAGGACAAGGCCTGCCACAGGTATTCTGCATTGCAGGTTGAAAACATCAGCAGAAGCATAAGCCCCGTAAATATGCGCATCCGCCTTTTCTACTGCGGCATGAGAGCCATTAACTTCCTTGCAGATTTAACAAACTACCTTATGCTTGAAATGGGCCAGCCGATGCATGCGTTTGACTCCCGAAAGGTAGGCAAAATCAGAATTAAAAAATTTGACAAGCCGTTTGAATTTACAACTCTGGACGGTGTTGAAAGGCATATAGACGAGGAAACCCTTATGATCTGCAACGACAGCACCCCGGTTGCCATAGCAGGTATTATGGGCGGACTTGACAGTGAAATTGTTGACGATACAACAAAGCTTACTCTTGAATCAGCAACCTTTGACTGCGTTTCTATCAGAAAATCCACGGTACGTCTTGCTCACAGAACAGATGCATCCATGCGTTATGAAAAAAGCCTTGACCCTGAAATGACCGTTCCTGCAATTGCAAGATTCGTTAAGCTTCTTTTTGATGCAGACAGCGATGCAAAGGTTGTTTCCTCGCTTACGGATGAATATGCATATAAATACGATACTGTTCAGCTTGATTTTGACAAGAATTTTGTAGACAGATACACAGGCATTGAAATCAGCAGCGAAACAATCGTTAATACTTTAACTGCTCTTGGCTTTAAGGTTCAGCTTGACGGCAGCAATTTCAGCGTTGAGGTTCCTACCTGGAGAGCAACAAAGGATATTTCCCTTAAAGCAGATATCATTGAAGAAATCACAAGAATTTACGGGTATGATAATTTCGAGGTAAACACAGCCGTTGCGCCCCTTTATCCTGTACGTGCAGATATTGAAAAAACGGTGGAGGACAAAATCAAGGATATTCTTGTTAAAAGATTTTCTCTTCACGAGGTTCATTCCTACGTCTGGGCATATTATGATGAAATGAAAGAGCTTGGAATGGAAATTGAAAAAAACATCAAGCTTGTAAACGCAACAAACCCCAATATAGAAACCATCCGAAAATCAATAATTCCGACTCAGCTCTGTCAGCTTAAAGCAAACACAGGCTTTGCCCCGGATTTCGGCATTTTTGAAATCGGAAGAGTTGTTGAGGGTATGAACAGCGAAAACCTTTGTATTGAAAAGAAAAAGCTTACCATATCACTTTTCAGCAAAACAAAATCAGCAGAGGCTGTTTACTTTGCACTTCGTGATATGCTTGCAGTAATTGCCGATGACATCAAGCACAAACAGCTCACTTACAAGGCTGTTGAAGCCACTCATTCCTATCAGCACCCCAAAAACCTGAATGCAGTTTACTGCGGCAGTGAAAAAATCGGTGAAATCGGTATGGTTCATCCTCTTGTTCATAAGAAGATAGACAAAAAAGCAAATATCGTATTTGCCGAAATAGATATAGAAGCATTTGCTGCTGTTGAAAATGCAGGAATCATTTACGAAGAGGTTTCCCGATATCCCGAAATAGACGTTGACCTTTCCTTCGTTGCAGATAAATTTGAGCCGATTGCAAAGGCAATTGAAGATGCAAAATGCAAGCTTATCAAAAAAATCAGGGTTGTAGACACCTACAGTGATGAAAACTCAAAATCAATTACGGTTCGCTTAACCTTTTCTCATGCGGAAAGAACACTTACAAGAGAAGAGGTTTTAAAGGTTACAGACGGAATTATTGAGACACTTAAAGAGTCAAAAATTACCCTTCGTTCGTAATTTTAAAAAAAATATTGTAATTGTGGAAATTTTTGTATATAATTAGAATATAGCATTAAATTGCTTATAACTATTCGGAGGTGACTTTACTTGACTGATAAAACTATGACTTTTAAAATCGGTGATGAACGGGAAGAGATAATGAAAGATTATCTTACACAGGTTTTTGACGCTTTAAAAGAAAAAGGCTATAATCCCATCAACCAGATTGTTGGTTATATTCTTTCTGAGGATCCGACTTATATTACAACTCATAACAATGCAAGAAGTCTTATCAGAAAAATAGACAGAGATGAGCTTTTGGCTGAATTGGTAAAGTCTTACCTTAACAATTAAATTTATAATAAAGGAGGGTTTTCTTTGGCAGAAACAAAAGATACATTCCTTACCTACAAAGGAAAACCTTTGGTCAGATGCGGAAAAACCGTTTATTACGGCAATATGTCCGATCCGTATGTTGTTTGCCTGAATATTCAGAGCGATAAGGAATTCAAGGATATTTCACTTTCGGAAAAGGTTCTTATTCAGCTTATCAACACAGATCCGGAAGTAATAAACCCAAAGGAAAAAATCATTAAGAAAAGCGAAAAAGCAGGGCTTTTCACTGCCCTTGATTTAGGAGCAGTTTGGCTTGAAAGAGCACTTAAAAAGTAATCATGAAACATAAAAAAGCAAGATGCAATATGCATCTTGCTTTTTCATGTTACCGCTCCCTGAAATGCACTGTTTAATTCAAACAAAACGAATTTGCAGTTATTATTCTCATATAATGAACATGTTATATGCCGGTGTTTGCATAAGGGCAACCATGCTTCTAATCATAAATTAAATCCTTTACAACCTCTCCAGCCATCATCAATCCGGCAACAGGCGGTACAAAGGATACCGAAGCAGGCGGAACAGTTCTGCACTTGGGCTCTTCCGTTGAATAAACAACCTTAAGATGATTAATTCCCCTTTTGCGAAGCTCAGCACGCATTTTCTTTGCAAGCGGGCAATAAGAGGTTTTTGAAATATCTGTTATTTTAAGCTTATCAGGCTCAAGCTTATTGCCGGTTCCCATAGCAGAAATAATTTTGATATTGTTTTTGGCTGCCGTTTCGGCAAGCAAAAGCTTTGATTTAACAGAATCAATGCAATCTAAAATATAATCATATTCGGTTAAATCCATATTGCTGCTTTCATCATAAAATTCCTTAATTGCAGTAACCTTGCACAAAGGGTTGATATCTGCTGTCCTGCTTTTGGAAACAGCAACCTTGTCCATCCCGATTGTTGAATGCAGCGCAATAAGCTGACGGTTGATGTTTGTAATATCCACAATATCATTATCAACAATTGTTATGCTGCCTATCCCGGCCCTTGCAAGCGCTTCCACGGCATAAGAGCCGACGCCGCCGACGCCGAAAACAATAACAGATGAATGATTCAGTTTTTCAATACCCTCTTCGCCCAGTAATCCGACTGCACGTAAAAAAGAATGATTCATATAAACACCACATAAAAATAAGGCAAGACTGATACCTTGCCCTTTTTGGTCGGAGTGACAAGACTTGAACTTGCGGCCCCCAGACCCCCAGTCTGGTGCGCTACCACCTGCGCTACACCCCGATTGCTGTTATATAATATCACAACTTTACACATAAATCAATATTAAAATTAAGATAAAACTATTAAATTGCTATTGTAAATTATTTAAAATCGTATATACTATTTAAAGGTGATTAAAAATGGCTCTTGAAGAGGATGTAGTAAACAAATTAATTGAAAAGGATTACCATATTTCCTTTGCGGAAAGCTGCACAGGCGGCCTTTGCTGCGGAACTCTTGTAAACGTTACAAATGCATCAAAGGTGCTTGATGTTTCCTTTACCACCTATGCCAACGAGGCTAAGATCAAATTTCTGGGTGTCAAAACGGATACCATTCTTAAATACGGTGTGGTTTCCGAAGAGGTTGCATACGAAATGGCGGCAGGGGTTGCTAAAACCGCAGGCAGCGAGGTTGGAGTAGGCATAACCGGCATTGCAGGGCCGGGCGGCGGAACAGCAAAGAAGCCCATCGGAATGGTTTGTTTCGGATTTTCCGTTAACGGCACGGTAAATACCTATACACAGCAGTTCGGAGAAATCGGAAGAAATCAGGTAAGAAAATCAAGTATTGAATTTGTTTTTTCAAAATTAAAGGAATTACTTTAAAAAATTTTAAAAGCATTTCGAATTCACTATTGACCGAAATGCTTTTTTATTGTATAATGCAACACGTAAATTAATTTTTGCTGGTATGGCCCAGTTGGTAGGGCAACTGATTCGTAATCGGAAGGTTACAAAAAATTCAATAATAAGCTGGTATAGCGCAGCTGGTAGCGCAACGCATTCGTAATGCGTGGGTCGTCGGTTCGAATCCGACTATCAGCTCCAATACTGCATAAAGCGGATTGCTTTATGCAGTATTTTTTTGTTCATACCTAACAAGGCTCAAATTTTTGATATAAATTAATCCCTATCCTGAATTTTCGGGATAGGGATATTTTTATTGCCTTTGACCAGCTAAAGACCATTTATGATTTATGCAGGAAACTTGACCACTTTACTGTTCTTTGTGCTTTCGTCTAACAGTGAACCTATTGTGTTTGCAGCACTTTGCTGCATATCGTCAGTAACATGCATTGATGTTGAGGCGGTTGCCCGT
>DESD01000054.1:0-2932 GCA_002361935.1 Ruminococcaceae bacterium UBA3323
GTTCGAGTCCAACTGGGGGAGCCAAAAGAAAGTTCGTACTTTGTACGGACTTTTTCTTTTTTGTGGTTAACAGACGCAGGCTGTTAACTGGTTCGTTTGCGACTGCTCGCATTGCGAGATAAAAGGAGCAAAAAGAACTAGCAGCGGTCAAAATTTTAAATCACATCTATATGTGAATAAAATTTTGGGTACCGCAACTCGACTGTTCGTTGGTTCGAGTCCAACTGGGGGAGCCACAAAACCTCGTAACTTAGGTTACGAGGTTTTTTTGTTGTTTGCGAAACGAAAGTTGTCTTACATCATACTTATAAACAGAGCCGACGAAATCATATTCCCGTTTTTTTCCGTACATAAATTTTTCCTTGACAAACGGTCATCAATCCCCTTATTACAGGAGATTGATGACTTGAGTCATCAATCCCTTATAATAAAAGCAGCTAATTCCATATAGCAATGGGCAAAAAGGGAGTGTTGACAATGGCTAAACGAGAAAATTTTAATGACCTTATAAGCTCAATTCAGGAGGCCTTTCTTCAGGTAAATAAACTTTCGGAAATGCAGCATTTGGATATGCTTAAGAATTATTTTGATGAAAAAAATAATCCTGTATGCATCAATATAAATTATCCATATTTAAGTGAAAGCGGAAACATAGCATACCACAGTGTTTCTGTTCCAAAGCTTTGTCTTGTGCCTATATCATCATTAAAGCTGAATGAGATTCTGGTCGACTTCAAAGTAAAATTATACGGCAAAATACAACTAAAGGATTACTCGGAAAATCAGCAGAAAACAACAAATTTGAAATCAGCTCATGATAATTCATTAATTGAAAAATCATATCTTGGGTATATTCCCGGCGGGTTTGGTATTCGCAATGATAACAGCGACAGCTATGCGAATATCAGCCTGAAATTCGCTGCAGAGCAGCCACCCGAGGGATTAATGCGTATCAGCGACGAAATGCTGAAAATTATGATTTAATAAAACGGAGGTAATTGCAAATGGCTGAAGAATTAGTAAAAATGGCAGATCAGTTTGCCGGATTGGATATGGCAGCATTAATCGGCGGTCCGCTGAAAGCTGCCTGTAATGCACAGATGATGCTTGCAGCATCTACTGCGGACTTTATTGAAGAAATTGGTCTTGAAAAACCTGATGAAAATGGTATACGCAAAGTAAGAACAACCTCATTTTCATTTACCCGTACATCCGATCCGTCAAGTGAGGGTGTATCCGGCAAAGAGGAAGTAACCATGAACGTACCGTTTTTATCTATCATTAAAATTCCCACATTAATGGTGGACAAGGTAAATATCACCTTTGATATGGAGGTTAAATCATCGGTTTCCTCAGAGAAAACTTCAGATCAGAAGGGAGAGTTAGACGCTTCCGCCGGCTTAAAAATCGGCCCGTTCAATATGAATGTTAAAATAAAGGGTTCTGTTTCCTGCCACGAAAGTAATACAAGAAAAAGCGACAATTCCGCCAAATATCATGTAGAAGTCAGTGCCACGGATTCCGGAATGCCTGAGGGTCTTGCCCGCATGCTTGATATCCTTGCCACAGCAAGTGCACCGGTATCCGTAAAAGCGGCAGAACCAAGCAAGGCATCCTAAAATGAAAAATGCTGTTTCTCTTTACGATATGAATTATGTGCATCGCCTTGTGCTGGGAAATGACAATCCGGAAGCACAACCGGATGAACAAAAATATAAAAAACAGCTGAAGCTTTTAAACCGCTGTCTTTCCGACACGCCCAAAGGAAAAATAATAGGCCAGGAAAAAAATTTTTATATTCTAAATATTGGTGAGCATCAGGTGGTTATGCAGTATATTGTTTACCATATCGGCTTCAGCAGGAAACCTTATTGGTTGAATCAATAATAAAGGAGTAAATTATGAATATTTTTGCCATTCCGATTAACCAATCGGATAATTCGATAACATTTTATTTTTTGAATATAGATGCAAAGCTGACATCTCAGTTCGGCAAGTTTACGGAATGCTGGATGGATACGGCAATTGCACCGATTTTTAATGTTCTTTTTAAAAAAGCAAATTCGGTTTTTATTGCAAATTCTGCACCGGAACTTTCCAATGAGGATTTCAACCTTTTAAAAGAGGATGGGTTGCGATTAAACTTTGACTGCCTGAATTTTATTATGAAAGGCGAAAATGAAAATGCCGGAATCATCGGCCAGCAGGGCGAAAATTTCATCGGCATTTCAAATGCTTATCTGAATTCCGAAAAATGTACGGAGAAAACGCTTTTTTCGGTGATAACCCACGAATTGGTGCATTACTATGACAATATCATTTCGGGAGAAATAAGCTTTTATGACAGACTGAGTGAAACAGATAAAGCACAATTTGAAGATGCGTGGAAATATATTGCAGCGGCTGTCGGCAGCACAGAACAGGAAGAGTTTGCCGGCTATTATTTTGATAAGGACGATTTTGAAAAGCTGACATATTGTGTTGAGGCGTATGTTTTGGCTTTGCTGTGTAATTTTGAAGAGTTAAAAAATGAACTGTCTGACAGCATGATGAAAATGGTTCAGATTTCCCAAAAATATATACTATAAATTGTTTTGCCGTCTGCTGCGGTAAAAACCGAACCCGCATTGCAAAAGAAAAAGTAAGGATAGCAAAAATACCGCCGAACCCGTATAGGTCAGCGGTATTTTTATATCATTTGAGATACTTTTATTTTAGCTATAAAATACGCATATATATGAAAAAAATAATTTTTACGCCGGCTATCATATTTTCCATTTATCGTCAATGAAAAACTAAGTTATACTGAAATTGTGAACAATTTTCACAATTTCGACGTTGTTTCGACAAAGTTTGCACTTTTTTGTAAAGTTTAAGGGGAGAAATGCATCTCCCCTTGTTGTTTTGTTTAACACAAGGAACCGTCCCCTGT
>DESD01000054.1:3202-3494 GCA_002361935.1 Ruminococcaceae bacterium UBA3323
ACACAAGGAACCGTCCCCTGTGTTCTTCATCCTTTTGTTTACTTCGGCGACGAATTCGTCTGCATTTTTAACCGGAATATAAAAAGTTCTTAATTTCTCCTCAACAACCACAACACTTTCCCAATTGCAAAAAGGAAATGTTAACGGTAAATATCTGTGGTATTTATATTCTGAATGATTCATCCTGCATACTTTTATATTTTTATATTTTATGCAATCATTAAATGGACCACTTGTTAAACGAATAAAACAATTCCTTTTAACCCTTATACTTTTTTCATCAAGAATAATC
>DESD01000067.1:0-54768 GCA_002361935.1 Ruminococcaceae bacterium UBA3323
TGGTTTGGTACGGTTAAATTTTTCTTTAGCCATTGGAATTTCCTCCTTAAAATTTACAATCGTAAAATTGTTAATGATATTTTATCAAAGCAAACACAAAATATCAAGTGTTTTTAATAATTTTATAGACAATTAGTCTTTTTTAGCTCTCTCAGAGATAATTCCCTCTGAAATAGACTTCGGAACCTGCTCATATCCATCCGGTTCCATGGTGTACTGACCACGGCCCTGTGTTTTGGAACGAAGGTCATTTACATATCCGAACATTTCTGAAAGCGGAACACGTGAGTTAATCTGCTTAGCACCTGTTCTGTCTTCCATGCCCTGAATCTGACCACGGCGGGAGTTAAGATCGCCGATAACATCGCCCATATACTCTTCAGGAACAATAACGGTTACCTTCATCATAGGCTCAAGGATAGCAGGATTTGCTTTCTTAGCAGCATCCTTGAATGCCATAGAACCGGCAATCTTGAATGCCATTTCAGATGAGTCAACCTCATGGTATGATCCATCATAAAGCTCAACCTTGATATCAACCATCTGGTAGCCTGCAAGAACACCGCTCTTCATAGCACCCTGAATACCTGCATCAACAGCAGGGATGTATTCCTTAGGAATAGCACCGCCGACAACAGAGTTAACAAATTCATAGCCCTTACCGATACCGTTTTCATCAAGGTTTGGTGACATACGGATTTTAACATGACCGTACTGACCGGAACCACCTGACTGACGCTTGAATTTCGTATCAGACATAGATTCCTGCTGAATGGTTTCTTTATATGCTACCTGAGGAGCACCAACATTTGCCTCAACCTTAAATTCACGAAGCAAACGGTCTACAATAATTTCAAGATGAAGCTCACCCATACCGGCAATAATGGTCTGGCCTGTTTCTTCATCTGTATAAGCCTTGAATGTCGGGTCTTCTTCTGCAAGCTTTGCAAGAGCAATACCCATCTTTTCCTGGCCTGCCTTTGTTTTTGGCTCAATTGCAACACGGATAACAGGCTCCGGGAAGTTCATGGATTCAAGAATAATCGGATGATCCTCATCACAGAGAGTATCACCGGTTGTTGTATTCTTTAAACCAACAGCAGCAGCGATATCACCTGCATATACGCAGTCAATATCTTCTCTGTGGTTAGAATGCATCTGAAGAATACGTCCCATTCTTTCTCTATGACCTTTAACAGAGTTGTAAACCTGTGTACCGGAGTTAAGAGTTCCCGAATATACACGGAAGAAGCAAATCTTACCAACAAACGGGTCTGTTGCAATCTTGAATGCAAGAGCTGAGAACGGCTCATCATCTGATGAATGACGATATTCTTCTTCATCTGTATCCGGATTAACACCCTTAATTGATTCTACATCTGTAGGAGCAGGCATATAATCAACAATAGCATCAAGGAGAGGCTGAACACCCTTGTTTCTGTAAGAAGTTCCGCAGGTAATCGGAACCATATTACCGTCACAGGTAGCTTTTCTGATGGTCTTTTTAATCTCATCAATTGTAAGCTCTTCACCCTCAAAATACTTTTCCATAAGGCTTTCATCCTGTTCTGCAACAGCTTCAATAAGAGCCTCATGATATTTATTTGCAAGTTCCATCATATCATCAGGAATAGGCTCATGACGAACATCATTGCCCATATCATCATAATAGATTTCAGCATCCATATTAATAAGGTCCACAATACCCTTAAAGGTATCTTCTGCACCGATAGGAAGCTGAATCGGAACTGCATTACACTTAAATCTTTCTTTTACCATATTCAGAACATTATAGAAATCTGCACCCATAATATCCATTTTATTAACGTAAATCATACGCGGAACATGGTAATCATCAGCCTGACGCCATACGGTTTCAGACTGAGGCTCAACGCCGCCCTTTGCACAAAGAACAGTTACAGAGCCGTCAAGTACACGAAGAGAACGCTGAACCTCTACAGTAAAGTCAACGTGTCCGGGTGTATCAATGATATTAATTCTATGATCTTTCCAGAAGCAAGTTGTGGCAGCGGAAGTAATTGTAATACCTCTTTCCTGCTCTTGCTCCATCCAGTCCATAGTAGCTGCACCATCGTGGGTTTCACCAATCTTATGCGTTTTACCTGTGTAATAAAGGATACGCTCAGTAGTTGTTGTTTTACCGGCATCGATATGCGCCATAATACCAATATTTCTTGTCATTTCAAGAGATACTTTTCTTGGCATAATATCCTCCTAAGAATTTCAAACGGATTAATATCTGAAATGGGCAAATGCTTTGTTTGCTTCTGCCATCTTGTGTGTATCATCACACTTCTTAACTGCGCCGCCTGTTTTATTAACAGCGTCCATAATTTCAGCAGCAAGGCGTTCCTTCATAGTTCTTTCCGAACGCTGACGGGCATATGCTGTTATCCAGCGTAAGCCGAGAGTCTGGCGTCTTTCCGGACGAACCTCAAGCGGAACCTGGTAAGTAGCACCACCGATACGGCGAGCCTTTACCTCAAGTACAGGCATAACATTTTCCATAGCAGCCTGGAAGGTTTCTAATGGATCGTTTCCTGTTTTTTCATTAATGATGTTGAATGCGTCGTAAACAATTTTCTGCGCAACACCCTTCTTACCATCATACATAACGTTGTTGATAAGGCGTGTTACAAGCTTTGAATTGTAAAGCGGATCAGGCAATACATCACGCTTAGCGATTTGGCCTCTTCTTGGCATCTTTCGCTTCCCTCCTTCATATTTATGAGTTCATAGGTACTCGAGTTTTCCCGTGGAGTCAACAAGTAGGCTATACCGCTTATATAAATAAGGTATAAACTATTGTTTTTCCATAAGAAGTTTCATTTTACGGCTTACTTCTTAGCAGCCTTTGGTCTTTTAGCACCGTACTTGGAACGGCTCTGCATTCTTCCGTTTACGCCCTGTGTATCAAGAGTTCCGCGGATGATGTGATAACGCACACCGGGAAGATCCTTTACACGGCCGCCACGAACCATAACAACAGAGTGCTCCTGAAGATTGTGACCTACACCCGGAATGTAAGCGGAAACTTCCATACCGTTTGTTAAGCGTACACGGGCAATTTTACGAAGAGCTGAGTTAGGCTTCTTCGGTGTAGCTGTTTTAACAGCAGTGCAAACACCGCGCTTCTGAGGAGAATTGTTATCATTCATAACATTCTTCTTTGTGTTAAGGCTCTTTAAAAGAGCTGGTGCTTTAGCCTTCTTTTCAAGGGACTTACGTCCTGTTCTTACTAATTGGTTAAAGGTAGGCAATAGTTTATCTCCTTTCTGTAATATTTTATGCATACACAGAATATACGCATAAAGAGCAATTTAATAGGCTTAAACTGCTTTTTAAACGCACATTCGAGGGGCAAGCATATAATGCTTACCCCATATTATGTGCAATTTACCAAACATTTTTCATTTAATTTGGTTAATCTGACAAGAAATTTCACTTGCCGAGGATATAGTATATCACTCTGCAGTATTACTTGTCAACAATTTTTGCAATTGTTCCAAATTCATAATTTCTTCAGCACCTTCTGCCGAGAAATAGCTTGGAACAATATCAACGTCACGGAACACTTCCATACCTGTACCTGCAGGAACAAGCTTACCGATAATAACATTTTCCTTAAGACCGATAAGCGGATCGCTCTTTCCGCGGATAGCGGCATCTGTAAGCACTCTTGTTGTTTCCTGGAAGGAAGCAGCAGAAAGGAAGGAATCCGTTGCAAGAGATGCTTTTGTAATACCCATAAGGATTGGAATATATGTTGCATGCTTAAGATTTGCTTCACCTGCAGCTATTCTCTTATCAATAGCTTCATTTGCTTCATCAACCGCAGCAACATCAACCATTGTACCCGAAACAAGATCCGTATCACCTGCTTCATCAACCGTACATTTCTTGAGCATCTGACGAACAATTACTTCGATATGCTTATCGTTTACATCAACACCCTGTGTACGGTAAGCAAACTGAACTTCACGGATAAGATAGTTATAAACAGCCTCTTCACCGAGAATTGCAAGAACATCGTGCGGATTCTTGGAACCATAGGTCAGTTCCTGACCCTTCTCAACGTGAGCGCCCTCAACAATATCCTCATGAAGTCTGAAGCCGTAAGGAATAAGGTATTTTCTTTCATCAAGTGTTTCCGGATCGGTAACCACAACGTGATTTGATTTTTTGATTTCTTCAAATCTTACTGTACCGGCAATTTCGGAAAGAATTGCATACTGCTTCGGCTTTCTTGCCTCAAACAATTCTTCTACACGGGGAAGACCCTGTGTAATATCTTCTCCGCCTGCGATACCGCCCGTGTGGAAAGTTCTCATTGTAAGCTGAGTACCGGGCTCACCGATTGACTGGGCTGCAATAATACCAACTGCCTCGCCAACCTGAACAGGCTCATTGAATGCAAGGTTTGAACCATAACACTTACGGCAAACACCGTGGCGTGACTTACAGGTAATAAGTGAACGGATCTTAACCTCTTTGATTCCGGCAGCAACAATCTTATCTGCAATCTCATTGGTCATCATCTCATCCGGAGAAGCAAGAACCTCGCCTGTTTCCGGATGAAGAACAGCCTCGAGCGGGAATCTGCCGACAAGACGCTCGTGAAGTGATTCAAGCTCACGGTTGCCATCCATAATAGCTTTAACAATAATACCTTCGGTGCAGCCGCAGTCATCATCACGAATAATAACATCCTGAGATACATCAACAAGACGGCGGGTAAGATAACCCGAGTCAGCCGTACGAAGTGCTGTATCGGTAAGACCCTTACGGGCACCACGCGAAGAAATGAAGTATTCAAGAATATTAAGGCCTTCACGGTAATTGGCACGGATAGGAATTTCGATTGTTTTACCTGCCGTATTTGCAATAAGACCACGCATACCTGCAAGCTGACGAAGCTGAGCTGTACTACCACGGGCACCTGAATCTACCATCATATGGATTGGGTTATGCGTACCGTCAAAGTTTGATGTAAGTTCGTTTGTAACCTTGTTTGTACAATCTTCCCATGCCTTGATAACGGCTGAAGAACGCTCTTCATTCGTAATAAGACCATAGTTGTAGTTAAGTGTAATTTCATCAACCTGCTTTTCTGCCTCATTCAGGAAATCCTTTTTGGCATCGGGAATAAGAGCATCGCAGACAGCAACAGTTGTACCTGATACTGTGGAATACTTATAGCCCTGTGCCTTGATGGCATCAAGAGCAACCGAAGCAACCGAAACACCGTGAACGGAGATAAGCTTATCTGCAATCTGTCCAAGCTGTTTCTTCTTAACAACAAAGCCGATTTCAAGTTCGAATTCATTTTCAGGCTTGGAACGATCTACAAATCCAAGATCCTGCGGAATCGGATTATTGAAGATAATTCTTCCGATTGTTGTTACAATAATTGCTGATTTTGTAACTCCGTTTTCTTCCTTGGATACACGGATTCTTGCAGGAGAATGCATACCGAGAGAACCCTCCTGATATGCCATCATGGCTTCGTCCTTATCTCTGTAAAGCTTAAAGGAACGATAAATGCCGAATTCCTCAGCAAGTCTGCTGTCTGTGCAATCACAAAGAATTTCGGAATCGGAAAGGACACCGTTTACTGCTGCCTTTACATCTGCAAAGGAAATTTCCTCTGTTCTCTCTTCATTTTTGAAGAATCTAGGCTGGCCCGGCTCGCCCTCCTTAATCATTGTAAGATAGTATGAGCCGATAACCATATCCTGTGTAGGAACAGCAACAGGCTTACCATCTGAAGGTTTAAGAAGGTTGTTTGCAGCAAGCATAAGCATACGGGCTTCTGCCTGAGCCTCTGCCGAAAGAGGTACATGAACAGCCATCTGGTCACCGTCAAAGTCCGCATTAAATGCAGTACAGGAAAGAGGATGAAGCTTAATGGCTCTGCCCTCTACAAGAACAGGTTCAAATGCCTGAATGCCAAGACGGTGAAGCGTGGGGGCACGGTTAAGCATAACAGGGTGATCCTTGATTACAACCTCAAGAGCATCCCATACAGCCGGCTCATCCGCACGCTCAACTTTCTTTCTTGCTGATTTAATATTTGAAGCTGCGCCTGTTGCAACAAGACGCTTCATAACAAACGGCTTGAAAAGCTCAATCGCCATTTCCTTCGGAAGACCGCACTGATGCATCTTAAGCTCAGGACCAACAACGATAACCGAACGGCCTGAATAGTCAACACGTTTACCGAGAAGGTTCTGGCGGAAACGACCCTGCTTACCTTTAAGCATATCCGAAAGGGATTTAAGCGGACGGTTGTTGGGACCTGTTACAGGTCTGCCGCGGCGGCCGTTATCAATAAGTGCATCAACAGCTTCCTGAAGCATTCTTTTTTCATTTCTTACAATGATATCAGGCGCACCGAGCTCAAGCAATTTCTTAAGACGGTTATTTCTGTTGATAACCCTTCTGTAAAGATCATTAAGGTCTGATGTGGCAAACCTGCCGCCGTCAAGCTGAACCATAGGGCGGATATCAGGAGGAATAACAGGAATAACATCCATAATCATCCACTCAAGCTTATTGCCGCTCTTGCAGAAAGCATCAACAACATCAAGCCTTTTAAGGATACGAACTCTTTTCTGACCTGTTGCTTCCTCAAGCTCTGCAGTAAGCTCCTCGCGAAGCTGCTCAACATCAATATCCTGAAGAAGCTTTTTGATAGCCTCAGCACCCATGCCGGCTTCAAAATCATCCTCATATCTTTCACGCATTTCCGCATATTCTTTTTCATTAAGAATCTGCATCTTTTCAAGTGGTGTATCACCCGGGTCGGTTACGATATAAAGTGCAAAATAAAGCACCTTTTCAAGATAACGCGGGCTTATATCAAGCACAAGACCAAGACGGCTTGGAATACCCTTAAAGTACCAGATATGGGAAACAGGAGCAGCAAGCTCAATATGACCCATACGCTCACGGCGAACCTTTGCTTTTGTAATTTCAACACCGCAGCGTTCGCACACTTTGCCCTTATAGCGAACTCTTTTATACTTTCCGCAGTGGCATTCCCAGTCCTTCATAGGTCCGAAAATTCTTTCGCAGAAAAGGCCGTCTCTTTCAGGCTTAAGAGTTCTGTAGTTTATTGTTTCCGGCTTTGTTACTTCTCCGTAAGACCATGCTCTGATCTGTTCAGGTGATGCAAGGCCGATTTTAATTGAACTGAATTGATTTTCATTTTCCATTTGGAAGCACTCCTTTATATATTAATGTAATGTGGATAGTTCATCATTATATCGGCATTATTCATCATCGGAATAATTATCTTCAAAATCTATAAACATAGAGTCATCGCCGATATTTTGATCTGCTTCCTCGTCTTCACCCTCTGCATTCTGGAAGGTGAAGCCTTCGTCAACATCGCCAAAGTCGTTAACCTCAGTGAAAGCCTTATCATCAATAGGCTGAATGCCTGTGCCGTCATCAAGATCCTGTTTTAATTCAACCTCGTTTCCTGCTTTATCATAAAGACGGGTATCAAGACCGAGAGCCTGAAGCTCTTTAAAGAGAACCTTGAAGGATTCGGGCGTTCCTGCTGTCGGGATATTTTCGCCCTTAACGATTGCCTCGTAAGTCTTAACTCTTCCCACAACATCATCAGATTTAACGGTAATAATTTCCTGAAGTGTATAAGCAGCACCGTAAGCTTCAAGTGCCCAAACTTCCATTTCACCGAAACGCTGACCGCCGAACTGTGCTTTACCGCCAAGCGGCTGCTGCGTTACAAGGCTGTAAGGGCCGGTTGAACGGGCATGAATCTTATCATCAACAAGATGATGAAGCTTAAGGTAATACATATAGCCTACCGTAATCGGGTTATCAAATTTTTCACCTGTTCGGCCGTCTGTAAGAACAGTTTTACCGTCCTCAGACAGACCTGCAAATTTAAGACATTCACGGATATCATCTTCGTGTGCACCGTCAAATACAGGTGTACACATCTTCCAGCCGAGAGCCATAGCGGCATAGCCGAGATGAACCTCAAGCACCTGACCGATATTCATACGGGAAGGTACGCCAAGAGGATTAAGAACAATATCAAGAGGACGGCCATCCGGAAGGAACGGCATATCTTCCTGAGGGAGTACACGGGATACAACACCCTTGTTTCCGTGACGGCCGGCCATCTTATCGCCGACCTGAATTTTTCTTTTCTGAGCAATATAGACTCTGACTACTTTATTAACACCCGGATTCAGCTCATCACTGTTTGCACGGGTAAATACCTTAACATCAACAACGATACCGTATTCGCCGTGAGGCACACGCATGGAAGTATCTCTTACTTCCCTTGCCTTTTCACCGAAAATTGCACGAAGCAGTCTTTCCTCGGCAGTAAGCTCTGTTTCTCCCTTCGGAGTTACCTTACCTACAAGGATTGAGCTACTGTGTACCTCAGCGCCAACACGGATAATACCGTCTTCATCAAGATCCTTAAGAGCATCCTCGCCCACATTCGGAATATCACGGGTAATCTCTTCAGGGCCAAGCTTGGTATCACGAGCCTCTACCTCGTGCTCTTCAATATGAATAGATGTATAAACATCATCACGAACCATTTTTTCGTTGATCAGAACAGCATCCTCGTAGTTATAGCCTTCCCAGGTCATAAATCCGATAAGGGCATTTTTACCAAGAGAAATTTCACCGTTGCTTGTTGCAGGGCCGTCTGCGATAACCTGACCGTCCTCAACAATCTGATGAAGAGAAACAATAGGACGCTGATTGATGCATGTACCCTGGTTGGAACCGCTGAACTTAACAAGCTCATACTTGTCAATCTCGCCGCTCTTTGTTTTAATTTCAATTGTATCTGCATCAACAGCCGTAACTGTACCGCCGCGCTTTGCAGCAACAACAACGCCCGAGTCATAAGCTGCCTTATATTCCATGCCCGTACCTACAACAGGAGCTTCTGTTTTAAGAAGAGGCACTGCCTGACGCTGCATGTTAGCACCCATAAGAGCACGGTTTGCGTCATCATTTTCAAGGAACGGAATCATTGCCGTGGCAACCGAAACAACCATCTTAGGAGATACGTCCATGTAATCTACCTTTTCAGGCTCACAGGTCATAAATTCATCTCTGTGACGGCAGGTAACACGTTTGTTGGCAAATCTGCCGTTTTCATCAAGAGGCTCATTTGCCTGCGCAACTACAAAATTATCTTCCACATCGGCTGTCATATAAACAACCTCTGATGTTACAACACCTGTTTCCTTGTCAACCTTACGATACGGTGCTTCAATAAAGCCATATTCATTCAGGCGGCTGTAGCAGGCAAGATAAGAGATAAGACCGATGTTGGGACCTTCGGGAGTTTCGATAGGGCACATTCTTCCGTAGTGGGTATAATGTACATCTCGAACCTCAAAGCCTGCACGGTCACGTGAAAGACCGCCCGGACCAAGAGCTGAAAGTCTTCTTTTATGCGTAAGCTCTGCAAGAGGGTTATTCTGATCCATAAACTGTGAAAGCGGAGAAGAACCGAAGAACTCTCTGATTGCAGCAACTACGGGTCGGATATTGATTAATGCCTGCGGCGTTATGGATTCTTCATCATCCTGCGCCTGAAGCGTCATACGCTCACGGATAACCCTTTCCATACGGGTAAAGCCGATACGGAACTGATTCTGAAGAAGCTCGCCAACTGCACGGATACGGCGGTTTCCGAGATGGTCGATATCATCTGTTACGCCAACACCGTAAGCAAGATTTATAAGATAAGAAACGGTTGCGAAAATATCATCGGTTGTAATGTGCTTGGGAACAAGATCATCCTGATAAATCTTGAATTCCTCAATGATTTTTTCCTCATCATCGCCGCATCTTTCAAGAATTTCCGAAAGAACACGGTAAGATACCTTTTCCGTTATACCAAGCGGCTTGCAGTTGAAATTAACGTACTTTGTTACATCAACCATACCGTTTGAAACAATTTTAACCTCTTTGCCGTCTACATCAACAAAGGCAAACATAACACCTGCATTTTCAATTTCAACGGCTTTTTCTTCCGAAATAACCTCGCCTGCATCTGCAAGAAATTCACCCTGCGGAGAAATAACAGGCTGAGATAATTTTTGGCCGGTAAGTCTGTCGCTTATAGCAAGCTTTTTGTTATACTTATAACGGCCTACCTTTGATAAATCATAGCGATGTGCATCGAAGAACAAGCCGTCAAGATGAGCCTGCGCTGTTTCAAGAGTAGGAGGCTCACCCGGGCGAAGCTTTTTATAAACCTCAAGTAGTGCTTCCTCCTGATTCTTGGTAATATCCTTTTCAATTGTTGCTTCGATTCTTTCATCATCGCCAAAGAATTCTCGGATTTCATCATCGCTTCCGAGACCGAGAGCACGAAGAAAGGTTGTAATGAAAATCTTACGGTTTTTATCAATTCTTACATAGAAAAGATCGTTTGCATCTGTTTCATATTCAAGCCATGCACCGCGGTTCGGAATAACCGTATTTGTAAATAATTCCTTACCCGTTTTATCGTGCTCCATATTGTAATAAACACCGGGAGAACGGACAAGCTGGGATACGATACATCTTTCTGCACCGTTGATAACAAATGTGCCGGCATCCGTCATCAAAGGAAAATCACCCATAAAGATTATATTTTCCTTTACCTCACCCGTTTCCTTATTCTGAAGACGGGCTCTGACCTTTAAAGGCTTTGCATAAGTAGTATCACGCGCCTTGCACTGCGCAATCGTGTATTTTGGATCTTCATCCATTGTGTAATCAATGAAATCAAGAACAAGATTTCCTGTGTAATCCGTTATTGAACCGATATCACGGAAAACCTCTTCAAGACCTTCATCAAGAAACCATTGGTAAGACTGCTTCTGCACTTCAATAAGATTCGGCATAGGCATAACCTCATTGATTTTTGCAAAACTTTTTCGTGTGGTTGTACCAAGCTGGACATCCTTCACATTTACCATACCGGTAATCACTCCGTTTCTTTATGTTTTACTGAAAAATGAATAATTTTTTGCCGAAAATAAGCGAAAAAATGCGTTATTTTCCGATTGTCTGAAACAGTAAAAATCTGCCGAAAACAAAAAATTTCCATTTTAGCGTGCTATTATATTAATATCTAACTTGAAATATGTCAAGAAAAATATCAATTTATTTTTAACTTTTTTCAAAAGTTTTTGTTATGCTGTGCCGTGCGTTTTGAAAAGTAGCTAAAAATCACCTTATCTTTTCCCGCTTTGCGATTGTTTAAATTGTACTATTCTACGTTCTTATTTTTGTTAAAATTGATAATATATTCATATTTTAAACCTTTTCAAAAAAAGCATATTGTGTTATTATATTAGCAGAAAAAAGTTGTCATCTGCCGATAACTTCAATGAAGTGGTGATTGAATATGAAAAAGAGATTAATAAGTATTTTTTTATGCTTTATTTTGATTGCAGGCATCTTTGCCGGCTGCGGAAGTTCAAACAATTATATGGATTTAATTTATCCCTTTGGCGGAAATGTCAACAGCTACGATCCGCAGATTGCCTCTACCTCGGATGAATTTCTTATTATAGAGAATACCTTTGAGGGACTGGTACGCAGCGATGACGAGGGCAATATTACCCCCGGATGTGCAGAAAGCTGGGAGATTACCGAAGCCGGTTTGAAATATACTTTCCATTTATACCGCGGATTGAAATGGCATATCTTTGATTCCGTAAAAAAAAGAATGGGCGAGCACTATGATCCCGAGCTAACTGCATTTGACTTTGCATTTGCATTAAAGAGAGCCGTGGATCCTGCAACGGAAAGCCCGCTTTATTCTACCATTTCAAATATATATAATGCCCCTGAAATCAACAAGGGATGGATAGATAAGTCACAGCTTGGTGTTAAAGCAATAGATAACTATACGCTTGAAATTATGCTTTCAAAGCCCGATGACGGATTTCTTCAAACACTGTCTACTGCCGTAGCAATGCCCTGTAATGAGGAATTTTTCAACAAAACCAACGGCAGATACGGGCTTGACCTTCAATATATAATGTTTAACGGCCAGTTCCGGGTTACAGATGAGCTTGATAATTCTTATATTCTGAAAAGCAGCTGCGGCGAGAACGGAGCCTATAAAGGACCGACAAAAACAAATGTAACGGATATAACGTTAAAAATCGTAAGCGATGATGAAAGCCTTGTTGAAAGACTGAAAGACGGATACTATGATGCTGCATACATAAGAGGATATGAAAGCAGGGAAATAAGCCAAAAAAGCGGAATTACCCTTATTCCGTACAGCAATACAACCTGGTCTTTTCTTTTGAATTCAGAAAACGGCATCTTATCATCGGCGAATGCAAGAAAAGCAATTTCCCTTGCCATATCCGAAATCCGTTTTGAAGATTTCCCTTATCTTGAAAAAGCAAAGGGCTTTATTCCGCCCTCCTGCTCAATTGGAAACACATCCTATACAGAAAAAACAAAAGACATTACCGAAAAAGAAAATGCAGCCAAAGCAGTTTCCCTTTGGAAAAAGGCTGTAGAAGCAACATCCATTTATGATATAGAATTAACGGTTCTTGCACCTGAAAATATGACTGATGAAGCCAAGCTTCTGCTTCAGGGAATTCAAAGCAGTATCGGATCCATTTCCAATGCCGAGGAGGAAAAAAAGATTTCATTTTCTCTTAAGCTTGAAACAAAACCCGAAAGCGAAATCAAAGCCGCCGTTAACGCCGGCAATTACAGCATTGCCCTGTTTCCTTTAACTGCAACGGCATCAAGCCCCGTTTCATTTCTGAAATCATTTACCGATAACAATGTTACGGGCTTTGATGAAAGTGAATTTTCCGCAGCACTGAGCAAGGCTCAATCCCTGAATACCGCTGCTGCGTGCCTGGAATGTGAAAAAGCACTTATGGACACCCATTGCTATATTCCTTTATTCTACGAATCAAGATATTATGCAGCCGCCAAAGGTGTAAGCGGAGTGAACTTTCACCCTGGCTCAGGCAGAGTAAGCTTCGTTAACACAAGCAGAAAGTAAACAAAACTAAAAATGATTGACAGAAAAAATAATTCGATTATAATAGTATAGAAAATATAATAAATATTAAGATTAAGGAGAATAATAATATGAATGTACTTATTTATGATAACGAAGAGCAGATCGGCATTGCTGCCGGAAATTATATGTGCGGTCAGGTTCTTCAGAAACCGGATTCGGTTTTGGGGCTTGCTACAGGCTCTACCCCTCTTAAGCCGTACAGTCAGATGATTGAACTTTTCAACAAGGGTGCTATTGATTTTTCAAAGGTAACAACATTTAATCTGGATGAATATGTCAACCTTGATGTGGAGGATGTAAACTCATATCATTCTTTCATGCATAAAAACCTTTTTGACCATATCAACATTCCTGAGGAAAACATAAACTTTCTTAACGGAAACGCAGAAGATTTAGAACAGGAATGCGCCGATTATGAAAACAGAATCAAGAAGGCCGGCGGAATAGATATTCAGCTTCTCGGAATAGGCTCTAACGGCCACATTGCATTCAATGAGCCAAGCGACTGCTTCCAGCGCTGGAGCCATGTTGTTGAGCTTAAGGAAAGCACTGTAAAGGACAACAGCCGCTTTTTTAAATCCATTGAAGAGGTTCCTACAAAAGCAGTTACCATGGGAATCGGTTCTATTATGCAGGCCAAAAAAATTCTGATTATTGCACTCGGAAAAAATAAGGCTCAGGCAATTAAACAGCTTATTAACGGAAATGTTACACCTATGTGCCCTGCCTCTGTTCTGCAGTTCCACACGGATGTTACCCTTATGCTTGACAGAGATGCAGCATCGCTTATTTAATGGAAAGGACTTCGATACCGTGACTAAAAAGGAAAAGGAAGAATTAGAAAGAAAGCAGAAAAAAAGCAACAGGGCAAAGAGCCTGACTATTCTTATACTGGCTGTTTTACTGATTGCCGTTATTGTCTTTTTCCTGTTCAGGGAAGGGATAATCCCGTTCGGAAACAAAAGCACAACAGAAACAAAGCCATCTGCTTCTGTTTCAGACAGTATAAGCAATCATGATTTCAGCAGCAGTCAGACCGACAGTGAAACAGAGGACGAAAGCACAAGCGAAGAACCGGCCTCCGATAATGACAGTGAAGATGAAAAGCCGAATCAGAATGACGGAAGTGTTTATTCCGCTTCACTTCCCCTTACTGTTGATGATGCGCTTGCAATACTGAATTCAAGATACGGAAAGGATTACAGAATCAACATGTCGACATCCGCAAACGGATACAACAATTTTGCTGTATTCAAGGATGATGAAAGATATGCCACCGTAAGTGTTAACCTTTCAACCGGAGATGCAACCGAAATCATTATGGAATCAGGAAACCAAACAAAATTCAACCTTTTGAAATAATGAAAGGATTTAAAAATGGCAGATAAAGAAAAATTTTATATTACAACTCCTATATACTATCCCTCAGGAAATCCCCATATCGGACATTGCTATACAACCGTTGCCTGCGATTCTATAGCAAGATATAAAAGACTTCAGGGAAAAGACGTAATGTTCCTTACCGGAACAGACGAGCATGGCCTTAAGATTGAACAGAAGGCCGCTGAAAAAGGCATTACGCCAAAAGCGTATGTTGATGAGATTGTTGAAATCTTCAAAAAGCTCTGGAGCTATATGAATATCAGCTATGACAGATATATTAGAACAACCGACGATTATCATGTTGAAACCGTTCAGAAGATTTTTAAGGAGCTTTATGACAGAGGATATATTTATAAAGGAAAATACACAGGCAAATACTGCACACCCTGTGAAAGCTTCTGGACAGACAGCCAGCTTGTAGACGGAAAATGCCCTGACTGCGGCAGAGATGTTGTTGAAGCATCCGAAGAAGCATATTTCTTTAAAATGGCTCCTTTTGCAGAAAGAATTGAAAAGCTTTTAACCGAAACAGACTATCTTCAGCCAAAATCAAGGGCAACAGAGCTTGTTAACAACTTTATCAAACCCGGCCTTGAGGATTTATGTGTATCCAGAACTTCATTTACATGGGGCATTCCGGTTACCTTTGATGACAAGCATGTTGTTTATGTATGGATTGATGCACTTTCAAACTATATCAGTGCACTTGGTTATCTGAATGATGCCTATAAGGATTATGATAAATTCTGGCCCGCAGATGTGCACATGGTTGCTAAGGATATTATGCGGTTCCACGCAATCATATGGCCCGCAATGCTTATGGCGCTTGAGCTTCCGCTTCCAAAGCATCTTGCTGTTCATGGATGGATAACCTTTAACGGACAGAAAATGTCCAAATCAATCGGAAATGTTGTTGACCCGTTCATTCTTGGGGAAAGATACGGCTGTGACGCAATCAGATACCATATTTTAAGAGAAATGGCTCTTGGTGCAGACAGCTCCTTCTCCAATGAAATTATGATTAACCGTATTAATTCGGACCTTGCAAACGACTTGGGAAACCTTGTTTCCAGAACTGTTGCCATGGTTGAAAAGTATTTCAGCGGAACACTTCCGAAAGAAAGAGAAGCAAACGATATTGACAGCGAGCTGCTTGAAATGATGACATCGCTTCGTGATAAAACCGATGCATTCATTGATGAAACACAGCTTAACAATGCACTTGCAGAAATTTTCAAGGTTATTTCAAAAGCAAACAAATATATTGACGAAACAACACCATGGATATTGGGTAAAGACGACAGCAAGAAGGCACGTCTTGCAACCGTGCTTTATAATCTTCTTGAAGCTATAAGAGTAAGCACAACACTTCTTTCCTGCTTTATGCCAAGCACTATGCCGAAAGTCTGGGAACAGATAGGCGCCGACGAAAGTCTTATAACCTATGAAAATGCAGGAAAAACAGGCGTACTGCCGCTTGATGTAACTGTTAAGAAAGGGCCGGCTCTTTTCCCGAGAATTGATGTTGAAAAGGAAATAGAGGAGCTTAACGCACTGATTCAGAAACAGATGGACGAAGCTGCCGGTGCAAAATCCGAAGAGCCGCAGCAGCTTCCCGAAATTCAGTTTGATGATTTTACAAAGGTTGAGCTTCGTGTTGCAAAGGTTCTTGCATGCGAGCCGATAAAAAAAGCAAAAAAGCTTCTTAAGCTTCAGGTTGATGACGGAACGGCAGAGCCAAGGCAGATTGTTTCCGGCATTTCACAATGGTATAAGCCGGAGGATTTGATCGGGAAATCCGTTATAATCGTTGCGAACCTTAAGCCTGCAAAGCTTTGCGGTGAAATAAGCAATGGTATGCTGCTTGCAGGCGATACGGCAGACGGTGATGTTAAAGTGGCATTCATTGACGGAATTGCTCCGGGAACGAAATTAAGATAATGTACCGTAATATATTTGATACACACAGCCACTACGACGATGAACAGTTTGACACAGACAGGAATGAACTTTTAAAAACGATTCATCAAAGCGGTGTCAGCAGCATTGTAAGCTGCGGCTGTGATATAGAAACAACTGAATTCAACAAAAGGCTTTCCGATAAATACGGCTTTTTATACTTTGCTGCAGGCTTTCATCCCGAATGCCTTGAAGATGCTGATATAACCGAGCTTGAAAGAATAAAAGAATATGCACAATGCGAAAAATGCGTTGCTATCGGCGAAATCGGGCTTGATTATCATTGGATGAGCAGCAGCAAGGAAAAGCAAAAAGATTTTTTTACAGCTCAGATTCAGCTTGCGAAGGAACTGGATATGCCGGTTATCGTTCATGACAGAGAAGCGCATGGTGATACACTTAACATCTTAAAGGAAACAAAGCCCAAGGGTGTTGTTCACTGCTTTTCAGGCTCAAGAGAAATGGCAAAGGAAATTATAAAACTTGGAATGTATATAGGCTTAAACGGCGTGGTAACCTTTAAAAACGCAAGAAAAAGTCTTGAGGTAGTTAAAGATATTCCGCTTGACCGCCTTGTGCTTGAAACCGATTGCCCTTACCTTGCTCCCGAGCCGGTAAGAGGCGGACGCAATGATTCTTCTCTTATCCCCCATATTGCCGAAAGGCTTGCAGGAGAGCTTAACATGGATACACAGACCCTGCTTGATATAACATCGGAAAATGCAAAGAAGCTTTACAATTTAAAACAGACAAAATAAAAAGCAGTTCATAACGAACTGCTTTTTATTTTATGTTCTTTATTATATATCTTCTTTATTATACAGATATTGGGCCACATCATTTTTATCTTCATTTGAAATTTTGCGAAGCTTTTTTATCATTAAAACTTCCAGATTGGAAAGCTTACCCAAATCATTTTCAACAACCTTGATTTCGGACGGTGATTGATGAATAATAAAATTAATATCATTGTCCTTTTCGCTGTAGGTTGTTATTTTCTTCTTTTCTTTGCCGAATTTTTTATCCGTTCTTCCCATAAGATAATCAATGGTAACACCGTAAAAGTCAGCAATTTTAATATAGGAGGTTTCTTTCGGGTAACTGATTGTTTCATACTTTCTGTAATTCTGATAATCAATGCCGATTGCCTCGGAGGCCTGCTTTTGATTAAGTCCTTTGGATTGCCTTAATTCAATAAGCTTTTCTGCCAATTCAGTTCTGCCTGTTGTTTTATCTTTCATCACAAATTCCTCACTTTATGAACTCATTATACAAGATTAAACAATATTCGTCAATTGCAGCACAATGAATTTATAAAATTATTTCATTTTAGGTGCAGGCGGCGGGATATAATCATCAAAATTATCATGGCCTCGTCTTTCTCTTTTTATGTCGGATGAGCTTCTTCGCCTGCTGTTCCTGCTTTTGCCCTGCGGCTCCGTGCTGCGGTTATTCTTTCTTTCATTCCTTTTCTTTACGTTATTTATCACAAGAATGATATAAAGTGCTGCGAAAAGAACTGCAACAATAAGAATTACTTTTACAATCGTTAAAGAAAAAAATCCCTTTATGGAATTGATTATGGATAAAAAGGTTGAAAGCTCAATATCTTCAGCGGCAACAAGATCAACGGTTGCAACTGTTTCATCCCCGAAAATAACATCTGCTTTACATACCGTATCTCCCTTTCTTACCGGTGCGGTAATTTCCTCAGGCTTATCAACAATCTTGATAATTGCAGTTGATTTGTCAAAGCTTGATTTCACGATTGCGTTGGTTTTCTTATCAGCAACAAGCTGAACGGTATCTGCCTTTTTGCCATTTTTAACTGCAACCTCGGATATAATTTCTCCCTCCTCAAACAGGGTGCTGAATTTAAGAGTGTTAAATGCCCATTTGAAAAGAGAAGACGCATCAATAAACGAACACTTTTCATCATAGCCGTCATTATTATAATCTATAACAGGTGCGCCAAGAACAATTGCAAGGTAGTTATAGCCATCCTTGCTTGCCTTGGTAATAACACAATAGCCGGCTTCACTTGTAGAACCTGTTTTAATACCCTCAGCATATGGATAGTAATAGGAAAGATAACCGGGCTGAAGCATTAAATTCGTATGATAATACATCATACCGTTATATTCATACTGTTTGGTTTCGGAAATCTTAACAAATGTATCGTTTTTCAGTGCATCAAGTGTAATCTTTAAAAGGTCATTTGCTGTTGTATATTGATTTTCATCATGGAGTCCGTCGGGATTTGTAAAGTGTGTGCCTTCACAGCCAAGAGAAGCTGCGTATTCATTCATCATAACAACAAATTTTTCACGGCTTCCGGCAACATACTCGGCAAGCATTTCCGTTGCATCGCAGGCTGAATGAACAATGGTAAGATACAGAAGCTGTTCAACGCTTAGGGTGTCTCCGACCTTAATTCCCGCAACCTGAGCTCCCGAGCCCAAAAGAACATCATAAGACTCCTGAGACATCGAAGTTGTAAGCCCGATATCCTGAATCTTATTAAGCGTTACGATTGCTGTTACAATCTTGGTAAGTGATGCAGGATACATACGCTTGTCTGCATTCTTTTGTGCAACAACAGGATAAGAGCTGTCATCCAGATTAACAAGAATATAAGACTCGGAATAAAGCTTAACATCCGGATTATAAACTGCACCAAAGGCAGTAAATGAGGAAAGCAGAATAACTGCTGAAACGAAAACAGATAAAAACAGCTTAATTGTTTTTTTCATATACTTGACACCTTTTGAAATAAAATATATTATATAGATTATAATTAACTTTCATTAGTTTAACACTTTTATCGGCTGAATAAAAGTATTAATTGTAAATTTTTTAGGTGATAAACATGATTTATATTACTGGCGACACACATGGGGACATTTCCGTATTCAAAAACCCTGCTTTAAAGAAGCTTGGAGAAAAGGATTATCTTATAATCTGCGGCGATTTCGGCTTTTTGTGGGATCCGACAAACGAGGAAGAAAAGAAAAATCTTGAAATATTAAAAAGCAAAAAATATACGATTTGCTTTGTGGACGGCGCACATGAAAATTTTGATATGCTGAATGCTTATACGCCGTATCGATGGAAAGGCGGAAACGCACATAAAATCGCAAAGAACATTTTCCATCTAATGCGCGGAGAGATATTCACCCTTGAAAACAAAACGTTTTTTGTTATGGGCGGCGGTGAAAGCGAAGACAGAAATATGAGAGAAGAGGGCAAATCCTGGTGGAAAGAGGAAATGCCTAACGAAGAGGAAATAAAGAACGCAGGTGATAATCTTAAGGATGCCGAATATCAGGTTAACTACATTTTAACCTATGAAGCACCTGCCATTGCAAAGGATTTTATGAAGCTTCACACAAACAGTATTGTTCAACTTACACCACTCAACACATATCTTCAGGATTTGATGAAGGACGTTGATTATTTCCATTGGTATTTCGGCTCACTTCATACCGATTTGCCAATCAGCAAAAAAATGACAGCCGTGTTTACTAAAATCCATGAAATAAAATAATACTTATAGATAAAAAGAGAGCAGATGAACAGAATCTGCTCTTTTATACTGCTTTTTAAACTGTAAAGTGTCCATACTTTACAGTTTTTTTACCTTTTGTAACTATTCTGTTGCTTGATACTGAATAACTACCGGTAGTATAATACTATTATAAGATATACTAAATATTCGGTTTCTTTTCAATTACATTTATATAAGGCGGGATATATATTATGAAAAAATTTATAGTTTGCATTATATCGGCTATTATGATTATGTGCTTATTTTCCGGATGCTCCAAAACGGAATTTCAGCAGTTTGACGCTCCGTCAGACGGAAATATAAGAATTGTTTCCTATAACTGCGCTGCGCCTTGGGGCAATGTAATTAAGGGAACAGGATCTTCCGCAAGAGTTAAAAAATTTGCAAAATATATTCATGCAGTTCAGCCCGACTCTATCGGAACACAGGAAATGAACCAGGACTGGCTGGACAATCTGGCTTCCCTTTTAAATGACTATGATTCCTACGGAGTTATCCGCGGCGGGGATGAAAATGAAAGAAAATCGGAAATGAATGCCGTTTTCTGGCTTAAAGAAAAATATACTGCCGAGCAGAGAGGAACCTTTTGGCTTTCCGAAACCCCCGATGAGGAAAGCCGGTTTGAGGGAGCAGGCTGCTACAGAGTCTGCACTTGGGTTCTTCTGACAAACAATAAAACAGGCGAAAAATATATTCATATGAACACCCACCTTGACAATGCAAGCGAGGATGCCGCAAATTACGGTGCAACCGTTATTGCCGATAAAATTGATGAACTCCGTTCCCTTTATGGCGCCACGATTGTTTTATCCGGTGATTTCAACCAGTTTGAGGGAATGCCTGCTTACAACACAATTGCCGAAGTTCTTCAGGAAACAAGGCTTGCAGCCAAAGAAACCGAAACAAAAACCACCTATCAGGCTTGGGGCGATGTAAACACAGGAAAGCCTATTGATTTCATCTTTACCGATAAAGGTCTTGCCGTAGAGAAATACAAGGTGCTTGACGATACATCAAACGGCTTTGTAAGCGACCATAACGGAATCATGGCTGATTTTTCCATTGCGGAATAAAGCGTTAATTAAACCTCGGAACTATCCGAGGTTTTTTTCTGTATCAAATATCCGATACAGAATGATAAAACAGGCCAAATCAAAGAAAGCAGTAAATCAGGAATACAAACAAGAGCATTATAATTCACATCCGAAATCAATCGGGTAATAGGTTTGAAATCACCGTAAATGATATTTCCAAGTGTTAAAACAGACAGGGCAGACGGAAGCTCATCACTGCCGATCATATAAAGCATATACCATACAGAATATGCAAGCAGTTTAATTTCAAATAAAATCATTCCGATTCGGATGTCTTTAATTTTTTCCGAATATCCAAGCTTTATAAAAAACGCTGTAAAAATCAAATAAAACAGTGTAAAACCCAATGCGTCCAAATTTGCTGCATTTTCGTATTTATGGAAAACCTGAATCTGTGCCGTTATATAAAAGACCGCCCATGAGCCTGTTATTGAAATATCATAAATCAAAAATGGTTTTAAATTATTATATATTTTTCTGAAAATCATATAATCCCCCCTATTACATATTATAGCAAAACCTATAAAACCGAAAGGAACAGGTAATGGAAACTATCTACTGATTGTGGAATAATGAAAAATCCCTTGGATTTCTCCAAGGGATTTTTCTGTTTTTAATATTATTCGCCGAAATATCTCTTAAGAAGACCTGCAAATGCTTTGCCGTGTCTTGCTTCATCTCTTGCCATTTCATGAACTGTATCATGGATAGCATCAAGACCGTCAGCCTTAGCAAGCTTAGCAAGCTCTGTTTTACCCATTGTTGCACCATTTTCAGCAGCAACACGCATTTCAAGATTTTTCTTTGTTGAGTCTGTTACAACCTCACCAAGCATTTCTGCAAACTTAGCAGCATGCTCTGCTTCCTCATAGGCAGCCTTTTCCCAATACATACCGATTTCAGGATAGCCTTCCCTGTGAGCAACTCTTGCCATAGCAAGATACATACCTACTTCTGTGCATTCGCCGTTAAAATTATCACGAAGGCCCTGGATAATCTCTTCGGAAACACCTTCGGTAATTCCTACAACATGCTCTGCAGCCCAAGCAAGCTCACCTTCATTTTCACGAACAGCCATCTTAGCCTTGCAAACTGGGCAGATTTCAATTGGTTCATCACTTTCGTATCCGCATACCGGACAATAATACTTCTTTGCCATAATTAATAACTCCTTATTATAATTTTATTTATCTTTACAGCAAGGGCAAACACCGCTGTAATATACATTTTTACTGCTGATTAAAAAATCCTCAAGACCTGTTATATTCGGCTGAGATGTTTCAAAATCATAAATTTTTTTGCATATATTGCAAAAGAAATGACCATGAAGCTTCGTATTCGCATCATAACGAACACGCTCATCATCAATTGTAACAGGAATTATAAAACCGTTTTTCTCAAGCGCCTTCAGCGCATTATAAACCGTTGTTTTAGAAAAAGCAGGATATTCCTTTTTTACATTTTTATAAATTGCAAGCACATCGGGATGATTTCTGTTTTCATAAACATAATTATAAACAGCAATTCTTTGCGGGGTAGCACGAAAATTGTTTTCCTTAAACAATAAAACAATATTTTCTGTTTTCATTTCTGTACGACCTCTGTCATCTAGATTGTAATGATTACAATCTAATTATACTGATATAATAAAATTTGTCAATAGATTTATAAAAAAATTATGCAATTTCTTTCATCGTTTTATGACAGGCACAACAGATATAAACCTTATTTTCCGTTCCATCCTCTTCATCGGAAAGCACATACTGATGTTCCTGAACCTTACAGAAATAATCAGAAATATTATAGGTTTTCTGTGTTCCGTTCGTTTCGGATAATTCACCATCACCGCCGTAAATAACAGTAAATTTTCCGTTTTCGGTGTCTATATCAAAATCATATATATCCTCATTGCCGGGATTATCAAAAATCAGCAAATCGCTTTTTCCGTTAAAACGTCCGTTTTCCTCTAATCTATATATTCCGTCGGGTTTAAAATAATACAAAAATCCATCTATATTTTGGATTGTGGGGAAAAACTCAATATAAAATCTGTCGCCGTATTCCCAGCAGGCCTTTATCGTTCTTACAATTTCTTTATCATAGCTTTCATTATTCATAAAGGTATATCTGTCTATAGAAAATTTAACATCAGACGGAGAAAAAACTTTATTGTCACTATAGCTGTAATCATGATACCAGCTTCCGTCCGAATACCGCATAAGGGATTCAAAATTTCTCCAGAAAAAACCGTCATACTCAGTTGATGTTACTATGCCCATAACATTTTCGCCGTTCACGGAATAATCGTCTGCATTATGCTTATGCTTTGCAAAAAAATCCTCGGAACACATAAAGTATTCATAACAGCCATATCCGGAAACAGGGTCATTTAAAAGGTTGATTTCATCAAAAACAGGATCATCCCATGTGCAGTCTACAAAATAATATTTTCCGTTTAAACTTACCATATTCCATGCATGATGAAGCTTTTCGCTTGAAACCACATAGGTTTTGAAGCCTGCCCTTTCGGCAATGCGGCAAAACGCCTGTGCATAGCCGACACACATTGTTTTTTTCAGCACCAATGCGCCGTAAATATTATTTATCGTTGTGCTTTCTTCTTCAGAATACTCTGTGTTTTCAACAAGATAATCGTGAATATAAATAAGCTTTTCTATATTATTTTTGAAGGATGCGGCTTTCTCTGCAACCGAATCAATTACCGAATTAATTTCTTCGTTATGCTGCTTAACCTCCTGCACATTCATGGAATAATCGGGATCAAATGAAACAATATATTGACCATCTGAGTTATATGCATAGCTGTTGCTGATATAATAACAGCCGCTGTTGATAATATAGTTAATGATTGTAACAAAATCCTCATTTTTTATATTGTAGGAATAAAGACGTATAGATGCATTCTGTTTTTCAAGGCATTCTTTTATATATTTTATCGCATCCTCATATTTATAAGCAATTTCATCAAAGGTTTCCGAACCGTCAAACTTTCTTTCTTTATTTTCGGAAAGCACTGCCCTGCCCGAGGCAAATGAAATTCTCTCCGTCAAACCGGCATTTTGATATACGATAGCAAAACACAGCAGAACCGCCACAGCAGCAATAAAAGCAATACCCTTTTTCATCTCAGCACCCTAAATATCTTTTTTATAATTATATAATAATCCAACAGAATTAACAACATTATATTTTTGCTATAAAAATTGAATTTTTTTGGGCAGGATTATCCAGAAGATTTCCCTTATAATCGTATCGAGATCCATGACAGGGGCAATCCCATGTTTTTGTTGCCGCATTCCAATTTAAAAGACATTTAAGATGGGGACATTGCAGAGAAACAATGTAAAGTTCTCCATCTTTACACCTGTATGCGCCGCATTTCTTACCATTATAATGAATGATTCCTGCTGTTTCCCGTTTTATATCATCTGCCCGAAACCTTGTGCGGCACAAATACCCCGAAAATCCCGAAACCGTTTCTGCTGTATTTTGTAATATAGTCTTTGAAGAAGCAAAAAAACTAAAACGCGAAGGTGAAAAAATACTGTCTTTATATGCCGAATTGCCGCAGATCATATCCGAAATTATATTTGCACTGACCATCGCACTTGTCATTCCCCATTTATTAAAGCCCGTAGCAACAAAAATATTCGGCGTTGTTTTTACCAATCTTCCGATATAAGGAATTCCGTCCAGCGAAATACAATCCTGAGCAGACCAGCGATTTTCTGCTTTGAAGCCGGGAAAATACATTTCAGCCTTTTTTTCCAACAGTTCAAACGCATCATTTCTGCCTGCTTTTCCTGTTCTGTGCGCACAGCCGCCAAGGAGCAAATTATCTTTATAGCAGCGAAGAGAAAGCCCGCCCTCCGCATCTATATACATACCGTTCAGACTTTTACCGTAAGAAGATGAAACAACATAGCTTCTTTCCTGATTTAATTTCAGAAAATAAAACCCGGGAAAATTTACAAACGGAAAATGGCAGGCAAAAACTATGTTTTTTGCCATTATATTTCCGCAGTCCGTAAAAATAACATTATCTTTTACACACAGTGCCTTTGTATGTTCATATACTTCAAGAGTATCGGAAACGGCAGATAAAAACTTAAGCGGATTAAATTGAGCCTGATTTTTAAATACAAGCGCAGATTTAACGGGAAACGGCAATTCGATTTTATCCGTAACATAGCATTCTATTCCCGCTTTTTCAGCGGCAGCCGCTTCCCTTTCAACAATTTCGGCATGATCAACCGAATAAAGCACTGCGTTTTTCTTTTCAAAATCGCAGGAAATATTATTTTTTTCAATCAGCTTTTCATAATCCGCTATTGCCCTTTCATTTTCAAATGCATATTCTTTTGCTGCCTGTTCTCCGTAGCAGGACAGAATTTTGCTGTATATTACGCCATGCTGGCTTGTTATTTTAGCCGTTGTATTTTTTGTCTGCCCACTGCAGATGGTTGCGGCTTCAATAACAACTGCTTTTATACCCTTTTCCTTTAGTCTGTAAGCAATTAAAAGACCTGCAATTCCTCCGCCGATAACAGCTGTATCGACAGTAAGATTGCCTTTTAAAATATTATGTCTTTTCAGCGAAACACTTTTACTCCATATTGATTCCATACTATACACCCCGAAATAGAGTTTGCCAAAACAGCATATTTTAAACACAATTCATTTAAATATTGAAAAATATTACATAATACTTTATAATGTAAAATAGAGGATGAATCAATCAGATTTTGTTTATTGATTACCTTAAATTTAATAAAATAATACATTTTAGAATTTTAAGGGGTAATTCTATGGAAAAGTATGTTAAAGGCAGAGAGTATTGGGCTTATGCAATCGGTGCTTTGGGGCAGGGTATGATTTATGCCATTATGAGTTCTTACATATCCGACTTTTATTTAAGCGTTTTAAAGCTTACACCTATGTTTGTTTTGTTTTTAATGCTTTTTGCAAGAATTTGGGATGCGGTCAATGATCCTATTATGGGATATTTTGTTGACCGAAGCCATTTTAAAAACGGAAAAATGAGACCGTATCTTCTTTTCACACCTATTCCAATTGCAATTTTAACCGTGCTGATGTTTTATGCACCGGATCTTTCAGGCTGGCAGCTTATGGTTTACGCTGCAGTAACTTATGTTGCATGGGGAATGATTTATACGGCATCCGATGTTCCGTTCTGGAGCCTTCCGAATGTTATGACACCGAATCCCGACGAACGCGGAAGCATTATAAGCAATGCTAAAACCTTAAACGGAATAGGATCCGCCATTCCGATGGCAATATTTATGCTGCTTGGCTTTATTCTTCCGAGATTTAATCTTTCGGGAACAGAGCTTGAAAAAACAAAGTATATGACAATTGCCTTAATAAGTGCAATTATAGGCAATCTGCTGTTTATGCGGGTATATTTCAAAACAAAGGAAAGAGTTAATATTCCTGCGCCGCCGAAAAAGGCAAAGGGCGGAACAAGCTCCTTAAAGCTATTGCTTACATGTAAGCCCCTTATGCTTACAGCCGCTATGGGCATTCTATCTTCGGCACGATATATGTATCAGGCAGGTGCAGTTCATGTTGCAAGATACAGTTTTTATATCGGCAAAGATTTAACCGGATTATCTCCTGCAGAGCAGGAGCAGGCGCTTCAGTCCAACATCAGCCTTGTTTCAACAGTTTTCGCAGTTGCAACAGCCGTAGGTATGTTCGGCGCAATGCTTGTTATGCCTCTTCTTTTTAAAAAATTCAATTACAAGCAGATTATCATTGCCACATCGCTTATAGGCTTTGCCGCTTCCATGGCTATCTGGTTTATCGGATATCAGCACTTCTGGGCATGCGTACCGTTTCTTGTGCTTTCCTGCATTCCCTGCGGAGCCATAAACATATGCCTTTGTGCTATGATAGGCGACTGTCTTGATTATATGGAATGGAAAACCGGAAAAAGGCTTACGGGAATGGGAAGTGCCGTTCAAAGCTTTGTTGCAAAGCTTGGTAATGCAGTATCAACATCCTTTATCGTTTTAATGTATATGATTGTTAATCTTGATGTTGCAAATATCAGCGCCAATGTTACCGCAAACCCACTTGAAATGAGCGAAACAATCAGAACAGGAATGTTCAGCCTTGTTTCAATCATTCCCGGAATCTCGCTTCTCATCTGCATCATTCCGATTTTCTTCTATGACCTTGTAGGCAATAAGAAAAAGCAGATTACACAGGAGCTTGAGGAACAGAGAAAAGAAAAAGGAATTGTTATAGAATAAAAAGTATTCAGGACAGCTTCGATGAAGCTGTCCTGAATTTATTGCTATTGGTTTTTATATTCCTCAAGACAGATACCTTTTTGCTTGATATACTGTGCAATATCATATCCTACATAGCGATAATGCCACGGTTCAAAATCAATGCCTGTAATCTTTACCTTATCCTCAGGATAACGAAGAATAAAGCCGTAATCATAGCAGTGCTCCATCATCCATTTCTGGCAGGCCGAATTAAGCTGGCTGTTATCAAGATTCTGATTTTCAACGGTAACAATATCAACTGCCAGTCCCGTCTCGTGCTCACTGGTTCCGGGAATTGCAATCCATTTTTCGGTATCTTTAATTGCTTCCTTTTCAGACATCCCCTGATTTTTCATTCTCTGCACCCTGTTGTCAAAAAGCTGCTGCTGATAGGATGTTGTTCTGTAGGAAGAGCAAATCAGCGGATTCCATCCCTTTGCCCTTGCTGCATCCATCATTTTCTGCAAGCTGTCATATGCACGTCTGTCTATCTGATGCCCGTTTTTAAGCTGAACAAGATTGACAGACCAATCATCGGGAATAGGATTTTTCGCATTAACAAGAATATCAACACCGTTTGAAGACGGCTTTTCAGGGTCCTTTTTTGCAGTACTTTCTGTAGTATCCTTTGAAGTGCTCTCGGTTGACTGCTTTGTTGATGAGGATTCGGAAGTTAACGAATTTTCGGTTGAAGAAGAGGAAATGGTATCGGAACTGTTCTCCGGCTTTTTTGAGCTGCTGTTTTTAGCCGTCAGCACAACTACAATTACAGCAACAAGCACAACAGACAGCACAACAGCGGTAATTTGTATGGCTTTCTTTTTATTCATTTAAACACCCTCAGATTTTAAATCATATATAATATAATTGTTTCCTTTAATCTATTATATATCAAATAAATTATTTTTCAACAAAAAAATACAAAAAGCAACGTAAGAGGGGTTCCTACGTTGCTTTCGTTTTTATTTGTTTGCAAAATTCAGATTTTCGTCATTTATTTCAATTTGCTTATTGCATGCAAGCCATGTTGAACGTTCAAAAACAGACTGTCCGCCATGACTTAAACCTGTTCCGCCATGATCGGTTGAAATAATAATAAGCCAATCTTCCGTATCATAAGTGCTTCTTGCCTCAATGGTTTTAATGATGTTATATCCCCAGCTGTCTGCATCCTTACAGCCCTGAATATATTCCTCATTTTGATTTCCGAAGCCCGTTGCGTGGCCGGCATGATCGGTGTGCTCAAAAGTAAAGAAAATCACATCCGGATCTTCAGCAGCTGTTTTTTGAATACTTTTTGGATTGGATACATATTTTAAAACCTGATAATAGGTTGCTTCATCATCTATCTGATGGGTATATTCTACCGGCAATCCGGTTGTAATGGATTTAACTATATCAGGAAAATAGCTGAGTTTTGTATGCTCTCTCCACGAGGTAGTAAACGAACCGGTATATCCTATTTCAGCAGCCTTTTCCAGAAATGTTTTTGCTTCATTTTTAGATTTTCCGTTATCGTCAACACCATTATAATCAGCCCAACCGCCGGTTAACATGGCCATCCAGCTAGGAGCAGTTGAGGTTGCCTGAAGTTCGCCTCCCTCAATACCACCTGAAAAGGTATGATATAATCCGCCGAGAGATTTAACATACATTATACCGCTGTTGTCCATATCCTTGATGTTTTCTATTCCGTCGGCTCTGTATCCGTCATACCCCAGAAGGATTGCTTTTTTAACAGTTTTTCCGTCAGCAAGCGGCGCTTCAAGATGCTCCATAATCAGCTTATGTGCTATAGTCTGAGGCAAAGCCTCTTCGCTTGTATTATCAAATATACCCATTTGCTGTATTTCATCAAGATATGTATCTTTGCTTTTGGATTCTTTTGCTGTTTTAGCCGAGCAGGCTGAAAACGAGCATATTACAATCAGCAATGCCATTGTAACAGTAAAAAGCTTTTTCATAATATGAACTCCTTTTTTAAAAATTATAAATTTATAAAACAACATCTGCAAATATCGTATAATGATCGGACATATCCGTTAAATAATCATAAGACATAAGGCAAAAGCTGTTGATTTCAGAATTACCCTTCATAAAAATATGGTCATAGGAGAGTGAAAGCCAATTCCGTTCCGAGCCGCAAACCTGATTTTTGCTTACAAATTTTGTATCAACCAATTTGTCTGCAAATGAATTATAAATTTCAGGAATATCGGCAGTCTTTGCATATGGTGTATTCTCAGCGGTATTATAATCACCTGTTGAAAAAACAGGGCAATCAAATCTTTCCGATAGCTCCTCAATACAATTCAGAATCTCATCCCTCTGGCTTCTCATAACATTGGTAAGCTCTTCATACTGACCTTCACGCAAAAGATCGAGGTGTGTATTTGTAACGGCGAAGCGTTTGCCCGTTTTCTTATCCTCAAACACTGCCCAGACTACTCTTCTTAATCTCGGATCCCCCATTTCATATGAAAAGGTGTCACTTTCAATAAGGTTCAAAGTATCCGAATTATAAATCATAGCGGTCATTCTTAAAAGCAGCCCTGTTGTCAACGGATTAATCAGCTTATATCCGTCAGGCAGATTGTGATTTACGGCACAGTACCAGTTCTCGCAGAACTCCTGTACGCCTATGACATCTGGTTTATAAGCATCAATGAGTGCAAGATATTTCTTTGCTCTTGGTTTAGCCGGTGTACCGCCCCAGCTTTGATAATCAACCAGCAGATTCGAGGACATTATCCTGATATCGCCCGTATTCTCGAAAGCATCATCAGCCAATTCCGTTTCAAAGTTCTTCGGCAAACGAATTTCGCTGATATTTCCTCTGTCATTGTAAATAAAAATAAGAACGGCCGCAGCGGCAAGAAGCAGTAAAATAATAATAACAAAAAAAATTGTCAGTCTTTTTTTCATAGACACCTCAATTATTCATATCAACCAAGCCCTCAAACTCAGAATCTTCTTTTATATATTGTTCAAAATTTTCATTCTGATAAACCTTTACATAATCAATCATAAAATCATCATTCTCATCATTATTATGGCTGAACTGCCCGATTTCCTGAGCATGCGGACCGTTACCGTCTCCCGCATCAATCTCAACGGTTAATCGTAAAAATTCACGAACTTTTGAAACCTCGCCGTCGCTTGTTGCCCATGTGGGTTCTCCGTCTATATAGAAAACATAATATTCAGGTGTCCATTTGAGTGCAAACGTATGGTAACCATTATACAAATCCTGCTCTAACAGACATTTATAATCAGAAACCTTGCCGTCCGAACCATATCCATCCCATAAAAGAGCATGCCCCATTTTTGACTTTTTACTATTAATAAAGGCGCTTTCGTAAACATCAATTTCCGTTCCGTCCTGCCCTTCGTTTCCAACCTTTCTCATGTTGGAGGACTGAAGCCAGAAAGCTGACCATAAGCCCTTTGAATTCGGAAATTTAACCTTACATTCAAAGAAGCCGAATGCCTGAGAAAAAAGCAATTCATCGTCAGTTCCCTTATTGCTGTTATTGTCTCCGATAATTTTTCTTGTTTCAATTCCCGAAGTAAACCTGCCCTTGCTTGGGCAATCGCCGTTACAAGTATGATTTTCCTCATATCTTGAATGAATTACAGCATTTGAATTCTTAACCTCAACCATTTCGGGGCACCAATAACAAGCCTGTTCAGGCTTTTGCTCATCCTGACTTTCCCAGCGGATTGCATGAGGCGACGTTGTCCAGATCTCTTTATTTCCTGTATACTTTTCGCCGAATGCAATATTTTCATTCAGCTTTGTTCCGTTAAAATCATCCTCGAAAACAAGATACCAGCCGTCACGGTTCAAAACAGGAATGGATAAGTCAAATTTTTCATTTGTTTTCCAGCTGTCATCCTGCTTTTTCGAACATCCAAACAGCAATACCGTACCCAAAACAAGCAGGCAAACCAATACTATACAGCCAAGTTTTTTCATATATTCTCCTCCTATTTTGCAGTTATTCAAGTTCTATTTTAAAACACAGCGGCAAAACAGAATGAATATTTTCGGGAATGCTTATTTCCATATATTTTTTATTTCGCTCAAACTGAAGCTTGCTGCCGTTTTCAAGCAAAGTTACACTTTTAACAAGCAAATCCGAAGGAATTGTTTTGAAGCTCTTAATTTTTACTGTTTTCTTTTTTCCCGGCTTCATCTGAAACGCATATACAAATCCGTTTTTGTACGTAAAGCGAAAATCCTTTACAGTGTATCCCTTATCCTTATTATCCTGAAAAAAGCCGTCTTTAACATTTGCCTTACCCTCGCCGAAGGATTTCCACGGAATTGTATCATAAATACCCTCACCGTTCACAGACATCCACTTTCCGATGCCTTTAAGCACGGCTGTTTCCTCTGCAGTTATGGTTCCGTCTGCCTTTGGACCTACATTCAGAAGCATCATTCCGTTTTTACTTACAATATCTATCAAATCACATACAATATGATTTACGGATTTGAAATCATTATTTTCTGTATATCCCCAGGAATTTTTTGCAATGGATGTACAGGTCTGCCACGGAACAGGCGAAATACCCTTCAGCGCTCCGCGTTCAACATCAAAGGTTGCACAATTCGGAGGGAACGCATTATGCTTATAATTTATGGATACCTCCTGTCCCCACTCCTCTGCACGATTGTAATAATATGCAGCAAACTTTTTAAGATATGGCTTGAAAGCCTGATTATGTATCCACCAATCAAAATAAACAACCCTTGGCTGATAATGATCTATGAATTCACAGTTTCTTACAAGCCAATCCTTTAAGAAAGCTTCCGTTGGGGATTCTGTTCTGACATCCGTTTCCATTCTGAAGGAATGAAAATGCTTGCTGTAATGTGCAGGACCGTAGAAATCAGCATAGTTTTCATCGTTTACATCGCTTTCAATTGTTCTGCCCATATTCATAAAGAAATAATGCTCTGCTCTATGGTTTGATGCGCAATACACAAGCCCATTCTTATCGCAGGCAGCCTTTATCTCCCCTGCAACATCCCTTTTGGGACCCATATTCACAGAATTCCAGCGGTTAAGCTTTGTATTATACATGGCAAAGCCGTCATGATGCTCTGCAACCGGCATAATGTATTTAGCACCGCTTTCCTTAAAAAGAGAAGCCCATTCATCTGCATTGAAGCGTTCGCCCTTAAACATGGGAATAAAATCCTTATAGCCAAAATCCTTATGGTTTCCATAGGTTTTTAAATGATGGCGGTATTCACGGGTAATTTTATCATACATATTTCTTGAATACCATTCGTTACCGAAGGCAGGTACGCTGTAAATTCCCCAGTGAATAAAAATTCCGAATTTGGCATTACGGTACCATTCCGGCGTTTCATGCGTGCAAAGGGATTTCCAATCCGCTTTGTATTTGCCGTTTTCAATAACCGAATCAATTGTTTTCAGGTATTCTTCTGTCATCCTGTCTGCTCCCTTCATTCAAATATACTTTCTCAATAGTTTTTCTGCCGCTGAAATAACATCTCTGTCCTGCGGATATGGATATACTTCGTATTGTTCACACCATTTGCGTTCAAAGATACCCATTTCTCTGCCGAGAGGATATTTCAGATGCTTCATTCTTATACCATAATTATTGAATTGCCTGTCTTTAAAGCGTTTTCCTTTTTCAAGGCAGTCTGTAACTTTATTGTAAAACATATTCCAGCGCTCATAATAATATCCCTGAATAAGACCGTTCCATTCACGCCAGCTATAATCATAAAGCAGATAGGAACTGCTATTTATATCTCCCCACAAGGTTATGAGCACCTTCGCCTGAAAGGTAAAATATCTTTTTTCCTCTTCGTCAGCCGCAAGGCTTTGCGCATCACAAAGCCATCGGGAAAGGCACATTTCACTTCGGAAGGATGTTATATAATCCAAATCCTTTAAAAGAGCAAGCTGCTTTTCAGCCATATTCTTTGCTGCAGAAACATCTTTTTTCCTATAAGCACGGGAAAATTCAAGCTGATTTATGTAAAACCTGTTGCTTAAAACCTGTCTTGTAATATCGCATATATCATACTGATATCCGTCAGATTCGGCAAACGCATCGGCAGCCTTCAAAAGTTCCAATGCTGCTTTCTCTAAAATATCCGTATCATAAAAAGGCTTTGCATAGCAGCACGGACCTGTCATAAACGGTACCATCTGCGGACGGGAGGCAACCGCAGAGCCAACCTCATTTTCCTCATATCCGCTATCCTTATAACAACTTTGGAGAAGCAGATTCCACGCATTTACAAGTGTATTGCTGCTTCCGCCGTATCGTCTTTCAATATAGTCCCTGATCCATGTGTCGAAATCAATTTCATCATTTGCCGTAAGAAGCTCAAACTGTAAATCATAAAGAACGGGATTTTGCTCTATTCCTTCCATGAACATACCGCTTCCAACCGCATTTACATCATTCTGCTTAAGCCTGAGCCAACTGTTTTTACAGTGGTAACGCAGTTTGCCCTGCATTGCATTTTTACCGCCGAAATTATGCAGCATTCCCGCAACAACAGGGTATTTTTTTACTGTATTGTTATTTGGCGTTTTCTGTGAATTAATATCAAGAATAAGAAGTCTGTCTTTATCAACCGCCGTTACAATATCATCCCGCATAGACCAAGCCTGCATTACCCATACCGTTTTTCTGCCGGTTTGCATGCTTTTATCAAACTCTTCATAAAGACTGCTTATAGCTTTTCCTACGGCATTAAGATACTTTTTTCCTTTTTTGGGAGGCGTTCCCTCATGAAACGGATCACAGGCTATGTAGCCATAAAAGCCCATTAATGCACAAAGCTTATTAAGATATGCCATACCAAAGGTTTTGAAAAACGGATCAACCGGATTCAGCTGGGCGGTTTGTTCAAAGCCGTTCCAGCCCCTTTGCATATAAAGCTTAACACCCTGCTTCTTTTTGATTAAAGCAGGCACATGCCCGGAAAAGCCCTGCTGAATCGGATACATTCCGAATTCAACATACCTTTCAAGAATCTGTTTTCCAAGCGTAAGTCTTTCATAAACATATTTTTTACTTGGCGGAGGGAGATAGCCTGTGATATTCGTCATAAGCTGCCATGCCCAAAAAGCAGGACCGGAAATGGAATCAAGCGCTTCTTTTTCCGAAAAGCCGAATTCAAGCAGTGTTTCATAAAGAACGGCTTCGCTGCCGATTACGGCAAGCGGCATATTAATACCGTTCATTGCCATAAAATCTATTTCCTTTTCCCAGCGTTCAAAGTTCCACCAGCACATCGAATAATCCAGTGTGCAATAATTCATATAAACACGGAATTTCTGTTTGATTTCCTTTTTATATTCACCGTTGAACATAACAAGCTTATCAATATCTATATTCCGGTTTCCGCACCAGGAAAGCTGCACACGGCAGTATTTTTTCAGATAGCAGTAAATTCCGTGAAAGGCAGAAACATAGCAGTTTGCCGTTACGGCAACAACGCCGTTCTTTGCTGCCACACAAAAATAATCATTTGCTCCGCCGTCTATTTCTACATGAAAGGAATTTACAAAACCGGGAAGATTTCTTTCAAGAAAACCCTTGATTACTTCATCCATAATTATCTCTCTTTCAGTTCTATTATAATGCCCTTCCTTTTACCGAGTCTGTAATTTTTGAATATGTTTTTCATTTTTTTGCTTTTTTTGCCAAACCGCATCTTAAGGGCTACTCCGGGCTTAAAGCCCAATAATTCATTATTAATTACAAGATTGAAGTGTTCTGCCTTATCGGAAAAATTATAAACACATATCAAGGCACTGTTTCTTTTCAGATAAACCGTAACCAGAACATTTTCGTTATCTGTTTTAACAGGGTTTTTACTATGCCAGTATCCAAGCATTTTACTATCCGCAATTCCGAAATCATCCCAAAGCTTATACATTTTTGTTGCATTCGTATAGCCCCAGCCAAAGCGGTTATTCATCGCATAAAGCATACCTGCATACAAATCACCGCCACCCTCAAGCATTTGACCGGTAACACCGTAAGGAATACCCGAAACCTCACAAAGCATATATTCCGGAGAATATTTTTTATAGAAGAAGCCTTCACCAAGCCATATACTGTCTAAAAACGGGAGCAGCTCGGCATAAAGATTAAGGCAGCTTACATCACCCGCTCTTGGCTCTTCATGGTTCCACATATGCATATCAATCAGACCGTCCGTTTTTTCAAGCACCTTTTTTGCTCTTTCAATCGTTGTACGGTCAAGAGAGGTATCATCAATATAAATTCCTTTTATACCAACTTGGTCAACAAGCCATTTCAGCCCTTCAACGTAATAGTTGTCCAGCCTTGTATCGGGCTTAACAATGAAGGAAATATCATGATCATCTTTATATTTACCCTTTTTGTATTTTACAAACCAGCCGGGAATAATATCCTCGCCGAAATTTTCTACCAGCCACTGCGGCTTTTCCTTTTGCCACGAATGGCTGACACCCTGCTTTCTTAAAATAATCTCATCGCCGAGTGCTTTATAAACAAAGGTTTCCGCCATATGGTTGCTGTGCTCACGTTCAGTATAATAAAGCTTAATTCCGATGCCCTTATCCTTTGCATATTTAACTGCCTTCTGAAGCCTGTCAACCTCATAAAAAGGATAATTTATAAACGGCATAATCATATTTCCCTGGTGAAAGGTTACGTAATTAAGTCCGTTTTTCTCTGCCCGGTCAATTTCCTTATACTCATCCTCAAGATTATTGCTGTGAGAATATCTTACAGAAAATGCCTTTTGATAATCAATAGGCTTAAACGGCGTTATACTAAGCTCAAAAATAAATTTTCTTGTTTCATTCTTTTTGAACGCAAATGCACCGGTGTAAGCACTGATTTCAGTAAATTCATTTTGCGTATGAACCTTTATTCCGCCGCTTCCATTGTTATCCCATGTTGAAGCAGGAACCCTGAGAGGAAGATTTTTATAAAAAATATTAATCAGCGGACGGATATAATCCTCTGCCTTATACTTAATGCGCAGACCGCAGTTTACAGCACCGATAAAAATGCAATCCTGCTGTTTATCGTTATTCCATTTAAACGAAAGGTTTTCAGCCTTAGAGGCTCTGTGCCCCAAACCGTGCATAAGACTGCAGCAGTCCTTATGTATATAGAAATTAAGAGCAGCATTATCAGCCGTAAAATCTCTTAACGGATTAATTTCAACAGAAAACTCCATCTGCCCGTCATATCGCAGAACAGATGAAACAACCGATTTATAATCTTCGTTTTCTGAAATTGTTTCCGTTTCAATTCTGTTGTTATAAAGCCTTTTGGCAGTCTTTCCATCCGGAACAGACCTGCCGTTTATAATAAATTCGGGTGCTTTCGCAAACAGATTTTTCTGTACATCCTCACAAACTGCTATTGCTTCATCAAACTTTGAAAAAATCTGCTTTGGCAAACCGTTTTCGGCAATTTGGATTTCCCTGCCGAGAATTACATATTTATCATCAAGAATAGCAGGCGAAGTATACGGCTTAACAAGGTTTTCATTCTGCTCTAAATCCGAATTCAGCCATTCAAGTCTTGAAAGCCTCCATAAATCATTATATCCGTTATTTTCAACCGGGCTTGCATCAATATCAAAAACAACATCGAATGAGCGGCTCTCTTTTTCGGTAGTGATGCAAATAGTTGCCTTTTCCTGTCTTTCACCAAGCCTTTTAGCTTTAACCGTAAAAAACAGCGGCTGAATCACATTTGCCTTAACGGCAACCTTTTGCTTCTTTCGGTTGGAGTGCTTATCCGTAACATCTGTATTTATACAGGATATTTTTAAATTACCGCCCGATGAAATATCATTTATAATATCATCGCTTTCAGGCAGCATGGCAATCTGAAGCACAAACACCTCGTTCTGTGACATCTGCACTTTAATTTGATCTTCAATTTCCGTGCCGTTTTCAAGCACACCAAGATCATCAAAATGTATTATGCTGAATGTTCTGTCAAATAAATAAATTTTCATAACTACACCTCTTTATATGTAATTATATAACATTCAGAATTGCAATTAAATTCAAAATACAGTATAATAGATATATAAATCGGAAATGAGGGTTTTATTTATGTATCACAGTGAATCCTTTTATACTGATAATCATGTAAAGTGCATTAACTTTACGCCCATGGTTATAAGTGCCTACAAAATACTGGCCGACAGCGGTTATCATCACATCTGCAGCTATGATGAAAAGGCTAACTATTCTGAAAAAGCCATCGCATTCATACGATGCACGGCAGGAAGCGGAAGAATAAATGCAGATAATAAGAGCTTCATTTTAAAAGAAAACGAGTATATTTTCATAAACTTTCATTGTATTGAAAAATATAAAAGCCTTTCGCATCTTTGGGAATACGAATGGATTAATTTTGAAGCTGCAGGCGAATATGAATTTGAGTTTAACAAAATTTACGGTGCCGCTATAAGTGATGAAGAAATACTTGCATTTGATAGGTTTTTTGCAGCGGGAAAAGAATCCAATGATAAAGGATACATAAACGCTCTTTTTCTTAATTTGTTTTACATAATAACAAAGGAAAGCCGTCCTGACAGTATCCGGATTTTCAAACCCAAAGGCACCAGGCTTATTGATGAAATTTGTGCTTTTATCCAGCAAAAGATTTTTGAAAAAACAACTGTAAAGGATGTTGCGCTGTTCTTTAATATAACGCCGCGAAGGCTTCACCAGATTTTTTCACAGGAGCTTGGAATATCACCGAAACAATATATTATCAATAAAAAAATGGAGGAAGGCTACCGCCTTTTGGTGCAAACCTCCTATCCGATTCATAAAATTTCGGAAACCCTGTCCTTCAGCTCGGCTTATCATTTTTCAAATGAGTTTAAGAAAACCTTTAAACAGACGCCAACACAGGTAAGAAATATGAAATAGATAAAATAAGGGCATCCGCTGTAAAGATGTTTTTCTTTACAACGGATGCCCTTTAAAATTTCAGCTTAAAGCTTATATCACACTTTTCTTTTATATGAAGTTCCCTAAAATACCTTTCCTCAAGCGGTATCCACTTATCTTTAAAAACCGAAAGCTGCTTTTTTCCGTTTCTTTTTTCTATTCTGCTAAGCTGTTCGGCACTGTCGGCATCAAGAAAAATTTTTAAATCATAGATATCAGCAAACCTCGGATGGCAGGAATAGGTGCCTTCTATAATCGTTATCTTTTTTTGCTTCGGTTTTATTTCATCCGAAAAACCAAGAGAATGGCAGTCAAACCGACGATAGCACAAATTCTTCCCCTGTTTTAAAGGAATTGCTATTTCGGTTAAAAAGCGTTCATAATCAATATTTCCGCCTGCTTCGTTCAGCCGTGCCTGTGTTCTTTGAGCAGGCTGAAGAAAAAAATCATCCATATGCACAATATTGCAATCTAACACATTGCTCAATTCCTTTGCAAGAGTTGATTTTCCCGAAGCACATCTGCCATCTATTGCAATAATGCATCCGGCAGTATTAAGCTTTTTTATTTCATTTTCAATTGCAGCAACCGTTTCATTCATTATCTTAAGGCTTCCTTCATGGATTTAACATATTCCCCTATGTATTCGGGAGCATCTTTTCCGTATTTTTCAAGAAGCTTAATAATTGCAGAGCCAACGATTGCGCCGTCTGAAATTCCAGCCATTTTTCTTGCCTGATCGGGCGTTGAAATACCAAAGCCGACAGCACACGGAATATCCGTATTTTCTCTTGCAACATCAACAATAGATTTCAAATCTGTTTTTATTTCTGCTCTTGCACCTGTTACACCGAGGCTGGAAACAATATAGAGAAAGCCCTTTGCTTCTTTGGCAATCATTGCAATTCTGTTTTCAGAGGTGGGAGCAATAAGAGAAATCAAATCAACATCATATTTATCGCATATCGGGGAAAATTCCTTTTTTTCTTCAAAAGGCAAATCAGGAAGAATCATACCGTCTATTCCGACATCTCTGCATTTTGAAATAAATTTATCCGCACCATAAGAGAAAACAACATTTGCATAGGTCATAAATACCAGCGGAATTTTAACATCTTTTCGAATTACTTCAACAAATTCAAATACTTTGTCTGTTGTTATTCCTCCGTTTAAAGCCCTTATATTTGCACCCTGAATAACAGGCCCCTCAGCTGTTGGATCGGAAAACGGAATACCCAGTTCAATCAAATCAGCGCCGTTATCCGCTGCCGCCTTTACAGCCTTTGCCGTTGTATCCAAATCAGGATCACCACAGGTAATAAACGCAATAAATGCTTTTCCGTTTTCAAAAGCTTTATGAATATTACTCATAAATATCCTCCCCTCTGTATCTTGCTATCGCAGCGCAGTCCTTATCTCCTCTGCCTGAAATGGTTATAACCATAATTTTATCCTTATCCATTTTAGGTGCTTCCTTAATTGCGTAGGCCACAGCGTGTGCCGATTCAATAGCAGGAATAATGCCCTCTGTTTTTGAAAGGTATTCAAAAGCACAAACAGCTTCTTCATCAGTTACGGGAACATACTCTGCCCTGCCGATATCATGAAGATAAGCATGCTCCGGTCCGACACCGGGATAATCAAGACCTGCAGAAATGGAATAAACAGGAGCAATCTGACCATATTCATCCTGACAGAAATAGGATTTCATGCCGTGAAAAATTCCAAGCCTGCCCGTATTAACCGTTGCTGCCGTTTCAAAGGTATCTATTCCTCTGCCTGCTGCCTCACATCCGATAAGCCTTACGCCCTCATCTTCAATAAAATTATAAAAGCTGCCCATTGCATTTGAACCGCCGCCTACACAGGCAACAACAGCATCCGGAAGCCTGCCTTCCTTTTCCATTAGCTGCTCTTTGATTTCCTTTGAAATAACAGCTTGAAAATCACGAACAATTGTAGGAAACGGATGAGGTCCCATAACAGAGCCAAGGCAATAATGCGTATCATCAATTCTGGATGTCCATTCACGCATTGCTTCGGAAACGGCATCCTTTAAGGTTGCTGTTCCGCTTTCAACAGGAATAACCTCAGCACCCAGAAGGCGCATACGGTAAACATTGAGAGCCTGACGGACAGTATCCTCCTTACCCATAAAAACAACACATTCCATACCGAAAAGAGCCGCAGCGGTTGCTGTTGCAACACCATGCTGTCCTGCACCGGTTTCAGCAATAAGGCGTGTTTTGCCCATTTTCTTTGCAAGAAGCGCCTGTCCCAGAACATTGTTTATTTTATGTGAGCCTGTATGATTCAAATCCTCACGCTTAAGGTATATTTTAGCACCGCCGAGATCCTCGGTCATTTTTTCAGCGTAATAAAGATTGGACGGTCTGCCGGCATATTCATTAAAAAGCTTGGCCAATTCACGGTTGAATACAGGGTCATTCTTATAATGATTATACGCCTCTTCAAGCTCTATTATTGCGTTCATAAGTGTTTCGGGAATATATTGACCTCCGTGAATTCCGAAACGACCATTCATATTACTCATTTGTTATATCCTTTCTTACAGCCTTTATAAATAATTCCATTTTGTTTTTATCCTTAAATCCATCTGTTTCCACACCCGAACTTACATCAAGCGCATACGGATGTAATGTTTTGATTGCCTGTTCTGCGTTTTCAGCCGACAGGCCGCCGGCAAGAAAATACGGGCGGTTTATTCTATGGATACATTGCCAGTCAAACACATTTCCGCTTCCCATACCGGCATCTAAAAGCACATAATCCGCAATGCTTTTATTGGCTTTCACAACATCCTCTGGAGTGCAGTTTTTCAACCTGAACTGAGCCGAATCTGCTGATTTTGCCCAAGTCGTTTCTGCCGAGATCAACAAGCATATTATGCTCTGCAAGCTCCTTTTCATCTTTAAGAAGCTCTGCCTCAAGTGCCCTATCCTCTTTATCGTTTTTTCCCCTTGGCCTTGTGCCTGCAAGAGGAAATGTATGAAGAATTCCGTTTTCAAGCTTAACAAGCGTTTCGGGAGAGGCACCGGCAACCTCAACATCCGTGCCTGAAAAATAAAACATATATGGGGACGGATTGATTGTTCTCAGCATTCTGTAAGTATTAAGCAGGCTTCCCTCAAACGGTGCAGATAACCTGTTTGAAAGAACAATCTGAAAAATATCACCCTCTTTTATATGGTGTTTTGCCCTTTCAACCATTTCACAATATTTATTCTGATTAAAAAGAGGTTTAACCTCGCCAAGAAGACGTCCCTGCTCCTCTTTCTTTTTCTTGCCGTTTCTGAGCAAATCTGCAAGCTGATTAAGCTCCATAACCGCTTTGTTGTACTGAATTTCAACATGATCAAGAGGAATATTAACCATAAGAATGATTTTCTGCTTAAAATTATCAAAAGCGATAACCTTATCAAAAAGCATTAAATCAACATCCTTGAATTCCTCATTATCCTCAACGGCTTTTCTAACCGTCGGCTCACTGTAAGCCAAATAATCATATGAAAAATAGCCAACCAGCCCGCCTGTGAAGGATGGAAGATAATCAAATTTCGGGCTTTTATAATCCTTCAGTATCTGCCGGAGAACATCGGACGGATTATCGGTTTTTATCTTAATACCGCCGGCTGTCATTTCACCGTTAATGCAGGTAATCTCCATCTTCGGGTCAAAGCCCATAAATGTATACCTGCCCCATTTTTCATTCTGCTGAGCAGATTCAAGCATATAGCAATGCGTTGAAACATTTTTAAGTATTTTCATTGCTTCAATCGGGGTACATATATCCGAAAGAATTTCACAGCTAACAGGAAGCACCTTGTACCTACCTGTTTTTGCAATTTCCTTTACCTTTTCAAGCTTAGGTAAAAATTCCATATTAAGCCGCCTTTCTTTATTCTGACAAAAGCTTTATACAAAATAAAAAGCCCTTGACAGAATTTAATCTTCTGTCAAGGACGAACAAAATCTTATCCGCGGTGCCACCTTGATTTTATGGGACTTCCCACACACTTAGCAGGATACATACATATCCCCGGCAACTTACGCATGCCATCTCGTTGCAGAATACTCTGTAATAAATATTACATTTGACTGCACCCTCAGCGGTCCATTTGACAACTTGTTTCTTACCCGATTCTCAGCATCGCAGGCTCTCTGTAAAGGCATCATTGCCGTTATCTCCGCGTCAACGGTTTAACCTTATTAAGTTGACAGTATTATACCATTGCCGTTTGCCAAAGTCAACCCCCTAGTTTTAAATTTAAGTGCCCTTAGCTGTTAATATAGTTGACATCAAAGCTAATAACTGATATGATTCAAATTGAAAAATAAATTAATTGAGGGGTAATTATGGAAAACACAAGCATTCCTTCGATACTTTTTAAAGTAACTGACAGCGAAATAAAAAAGACCAAGGTTTCAGATGGCTGGGAAGCCGAATTCATGGGGGCTGATTTTCCCCAGATTGTTGACGACAATTTAAAAATTCACACACCGCTTAACGATTCAGATGTAATTCTTTCTTTTAAATGTAAGAAAGGCGAAGAAATAATCGACAAGGATTTCACTTTACAGATTAAAGGCCTTTATGGGAAAGCTGAAAGGAAACCGAAGGTTTTGCCAGAGCCTGCACAATGGCACGCAACCGGTGGCTGTTTCAAAAATGAGATATCCTATTCCTGCTGTGAGGAATTAAGCAAGGCAGCAAGCGGTTTTGCAAAGGATTTTGAGCTTGCAACAGGCAAAAAAATAGATAAAAATGAAAATGCATCCATATCATTTTCACTGAATCCGGAGCTTGAATATCTTGGGAAAGAGGGATATGAAATTGAATGCACGGAAAATTCAGTAAAGGTGAATTGCTTTACAGAATTAGGAGCAATATGGGCAGGAAAAACCATTGTTCAAATTATGCTTCAGGGGGCGTTTCCCTGCGGAATAATGCGTGATTACCCAAAATACAGCATTCGAGGATTCATGCTTGATGTCGGCAGGCGACCTGTTTCTATGGATATGCTTAAAAAAATAGTAAACAGTATGGCATGGTATAAAATGAACGATTTTCAGGTTCATTTGGGCGATAATTATATATGGCTTGAGGATTATGCCGAAAAAGGCGATGAAAGCACCTTTGATGCATATCAGGCTTTCCGCCTTGAAAGCTCATTAAAAAATGAAAAAGGCGAAACACCGACAGCAAAGGACTACAGCTATTCCAAAAAGGAATTCAGGAAATTTATGGAATGGGCAAAATCAAAGGGCGTTTCCATAACTCCCGAAATAGATATGCCCGCCCATGCACTTGCATTTACAAAGGTTTTTCCTGAATACGCCGTGTTCAACGAAGTTTCTCCGCTTATGAAGAAAAGACCTCTTACCGATCATATAAATATTGCAGATCCGAAGGCAGTTGATTTTGTTAAGCAAGTTTTCGATGACTACACCAAAGGCGAAAACCCTGTTTTTCCGAATGGAACTACTGTTCACATCGGGGCAGACGAATTTTTAAGCGATTACGGTGCTTACCGTAAATTTTTAAACAAGATTATTCCTTATCTTAAGGAAACAAATATTGTTCGCCTGTGGGGAAGCCTTACGTGGATAAAAGACGAGCCCGAAACGCCTATCGTCAAAGAAGCAATTGATAATGTTCAGTTAAATCTTTGGTCAAGCGACTGGGCAGACGGCAGAGAAATGTACGATTTAGGCTACAAGCTTATTAACACAATAGACTTTTTAACATATATGGTGCCTAACGGAACAAAAATAAGAGCGCCTTATATGGATTTTATAAACAAAAATAAAGCCTTTAAAAAATTTGAACCAAACAGGGTCAGATTAAAAAACAGAAGTTACACTAATCTTCCATCAGGAAACAAACAGGTTTTAGGCGGATGCTACGCAATATGGCAGGATAATATAGATAAACGCTCAAAGGGAATAAACGAGCAGGATCTTTACGACAGATTTGCAGACGGTGCTGCTGTTTTTGCTGAAAGAAACTGGGGAAGCTGTACGGATAAACATTCAGCCAAGGAGGTTGACCGTGCAGCTTTGGCTATAAAGAATTCCATCAAAAAGGAGCAAAACAGCTTCCGCTCTCTTAAAAACATTGACTTAACCGGCGGAAAATCCTTTTTGGAAAGCGGATGCAAAAAGCTTGAAACCGGTGCAAAGCTTAAGCTTACCATTGAATTTAAAGAGGTTATTCCGAATCAAATCATTATGGAAGCGGATGCTCCATACGGAACATATGATATCAGAATAACCGAAAACGGCAAATTGGGCTTTACGGCAGAAGGATTTGTTTATGAATTCAACTACATACCTGAGCCAAACAAAAAGCTTACTCTTACAATTTATACAAAGCCGCTCAGAACAAAGCTGAAAGCAGGCTTATTCTGCAAAAAAGCTATGGGAAGCTTTGCTTTTAACGGAACCGTACGTAATAATAAAATCAAAAATTCCTCGTTCAGCATACCTGTTCAGCGAATCGGCTCTGAAACAAACGCCGTTAAAGCGCATATTTACAATATTGAAGTAAAATAACAAAAATGGTTACACCAAGGATTTTTCCGAAAAGCGAATGCACAAAATAAAATCTGCCGAGCCTGATTTTTGAAATAACTGCTGATGCAACAAAACCAACCAACGCAACAGCATACCATATTAACGCCCAAAATGGAACCAGACTTTCGATACAGAGAATTTTTATCAGCGCCACATAGGTTATAACATCCCCCGCCGTATCCAGCTTGGCACCCAAAAGACTGATTGTATCCAGCTTTCTTGCTATCTTGCCGTCAACAAGATCGGAAAAGCCGCAATAGGAATAGATGGCCATAAACAAACCCGTTATCTCGCTGAAGAAAAGAAGCCCTACAGCACATAGAATTCTTGACGATGAAACAATATTTGCCAGATTCTTTTTCATAAAAAATTCTCCTTATGCAATAAAAGAAATCCGATTCGTGATTTAAACAGACTTAGGCAGATTAAAGCCTCTTTTATTACCTAACCAAAATATGGGCAAGGCGTTCAAGCCTTACCCACTGCGCTTTTTGACTTAACAACATAATTGTAACATTTTAAATTTATAAAGTCAATCAAGTAAAAGAACAAAAATTGACATGTTTTTTAATCAGTTGATAATAGCTTTTTGATATGGTATAATTTAACAAATATAATAAGGAGTATATCAAATGACAAATATTGATTTAACACTTCTCTCCTCTCTTGAAAAAGTTATGAAAGGCGAAAAAGTTTCCGAAAGCAATTTCAGCGGATTTTCCATGCTGAACAATGAAAGAAAATCCTTTCAGCTTTTCATTTCATCAGGCAGTGATTCGGTTTCTCTTGAAATCAAATCCGATTTGGATTGCATAACGGCATACACTGTTGAATACCTTCCAAGCGAGTTTGCAATTAACGAAAAAACGGCTGACGACTATGTTATACGAAGCAAGGATGGATTTTATCCGGATCTTCTGCTGCCCGTTGCCGAAACAGTAAGTCTTGAAAACGGAGAAAAAACCGTATGGTTTGAAATAAAGCCTGATAATAAGCTTGCTGCAGGAAAACACAAGATTGAAATCATTGTATCTTCAGGTGATTCTGAAAATTCGGTTTCTCTTGAGATTGAGGTTATCGGCTGCTCACTTGAAAAGCAAAGCCTTATATTTACAAACTGGTTTCACAGCGATTGTCTTATGCAGGAATATGGCTTTGAAGCATTTTCAGATGAATACTGGCGCGTTGTAAAAAACTATATGGCTGTTGCAAGTGAGCATGGAATGAACTGTATTCTGACACCGCTTTTCACCCCATCGCTTGATATAGCTGTAGGCGGCGAACGTCCGACAGTTCAGCTTGTTGACGTCACCCTTGAAAAAGGCAGATATTCCTTTAACTTTGATAAACTGAAAAAGTGGATTGAAACAGCGCAATCCTGCGGAATAAATTACTTTGAAATGGCGCATTTCTTTACACAGTGGGGCGCAAAGTTTGCGCCTAAAATCATGGCAACGGTTAACGGTGAATACAAACAGATATTCGGCTGGAAAACACTTGTTATTTCAAAAAAATACAAAAAATTTTTAACGCAGTTTGCCGCAGAGCTGAAATCCTTTATTGAAGCTATGGGATTAAAAGAAAAAACCTTAATCCATGTAAGTGATGAGCCAAATTCCTCACAGACATTCACCTATCGGATTGCAGCAAACATTATTAAAAAGCTATTCAGCGGTTACAGAATTATTGATGCTTTATCTGATTTTAAATTTTACAAAAAAGGGCTTGTTAACACCCCAATTCCCGCTAATGACCACATTACCCCGTTTATAGGAAATGTTCCTGAATTATGGACATATTACTGCTGCGGACAGGATAATAAATACGTTTCAAACCGTTTTTTCTCCATTCCGTCCCAGCGAAACAGAGTGCTTGGATATCAGCTTTACAAATATGATGTAAAGGGCTTTCTGCACTGGGGTTTCAATTTTTGGAACACACGCTATTCAAAAATGAAAATCAACCCTTATGAAATAACGGATGCCGGAAAGGCATTCCAGTCAGGCGACAGCTATGTAGTTTATCCGAAAAAAGACGGAACGCCGCTTTGCTCATTAAGACTCAAGGTTTTTTACGACGGTTTTCAGGATATGATGGCACTTCAGACACTTGAAAAGCTTGCAGGTCGAAAAAAAGCGCTTGCGGTTTTGGAAGACGGACTTGATAAGGAGCTTACCTTTTTTGAATACCCGCATTCAAAAGAGTGGCAGCTTGAAACAAGGGAAAGAATCAATGCAGAAATCAAAAACAGCTTAGAAACGCAAAACAATAAGTGATAAATATAAACGAATTATTAGATGTTTCTAAACGAATTATTAATTGCCGCTGCAGCCAAACTGCTACAGCGGTTTTTCTATATTTTTTTGTAATGAAATGCACAAATTTTCTGCAATCACTATACCAAATTTTCTATATAAATAATAATTGATTTTGATAGTATAATTTGATATTATATGGGCGTAAAATTAAACAACCTTTATATGTTTGTAACTACATATATTTCGGTTTGTAAAAAATAAATAGAAAGGATATAAACATGCGCGGAATTGAAACCTCCAAATCAAGAATAAGACAAAGTATTTTTACTGAAGTTGCAAGGCTTGCTTATGAGGGCTGGGATCCAATTAAATTTGAAAAACTCCCGTATAAAATCATTCCCGGCGAAATAGCCCAGTACAGAGACAGCGTTTTCGTTGAACGGGCAGTTGTTGGCGAAAGGCTTCGTGCTGCCATGGGCTTATCGCTGCGTAAGTTTGATGATTTTTCATCTATCTGCGATGGTATAGACGAAAGCATTATTGATGAAAAATACTATGAGCCACCGCTTATTGACATAATCAAATTTGCCTGCAATAAGTGCCCGGAAAACATGGTTTTTGTTACGAATGCCTGCCAGAATTGCTTAGAACATCCATGTGTTGAGGTATGCCCTAAGGGTGCCGTTTCAATAGTTGACGGCAGTTCCTATATTGATCAGTCAAAATGTATTAAATGCGGTATGTGTGTCAATGCATGTGAATATCACGCAATTGTCAAGCAGGAAAGACCCTGTGCCAAGGTATGCGGTATGAATGCAATTAAAAGCGATGAATACGGCAGAGCCGAAATTGATTATAACAAATGCGTTTCATGCGGAATGTGCCTTGTAAGTTGTCCTTTCAGCGCAATCATCGACAAAAGCCAGATTTTCCAGACAATTACAGCAGTTAAGAGCAATACTCCTGTATATGCTGCGATTGCCCCTGCCTTTGCCGGTCAGTTCGGAAATGCTACCATTGGTCAGATTAAAACAGCGTTTTTAAAGCTTGGATTTACAGATGTTGTTGAAGTTGCAATCGGTGCAGATTTGTGCACCATTGAAGAGGCAAAGGATTTCACCAATGAAGTTCCGGACAAGCAGCCCTTTATGGCTACCTCCTGCTGCCCTGCCTGGTCTGTTATGGCAAAAAAGCTTTTCCCCGAGTTTGCACCGTATATTTCCATGGCACTTACGCCTATGGTTTTAACGGGCAGACTTATAAAAAAGGAGCACCCCGATGCAAAGGTAGTTTTCGTTGGACCCTGTGCTGCCAAAAAGCTTGAAGCAAGCAGACGCTCCATTCGCAGCGATATTGACTTTGTGCTTACATTTGAAGAATTCGCATCCATTCTTGAAGCAAGAGATATTGATATTTCAGAGTGTGAAGAAAGCGAATTTGAAGGACAGGCAAGCGGAGATGGAATTGGATTTGCGGTAAGCGGCGGTGTTGCAGCGGCAGTTGAGAATGCAATCAATGTGCTGAATCCAAGCCGTGAAGTAAAAACCGCACGTGCCGAGGGACTTCAGAATTGTAAAAAAATGCTTCAGATTGCAAAAACAGGAAAATACAACGGTTATTTGCTTGAAGGCATGGCTTGCCCGGGAGGATGCGTTGCCGGAGCAGGAACGATTGTTCCGTCAAAAAAATCAACCGAAGCAGTAAACAGGCTGAAGTCAAATACCAAAAACAGATTCGGTGTTTCTTCCAAGTACAAAAAATACTTATCTGAACTCGAAAAATAAACTGCACCATTGCTAATTAATCGTTTTTTATGAAAAAAACATTGCAAACTTTAATTTTTTATATTTTGCTTTTTCAGGCTAAGTTTTCAACTGATACCAATCGGCTCCTATTTTGTTTTGTCAATTTGTTATTTTCATTTTTACATTATTACCGTTTATAGAATAACAATGATATGATAAAATCAACAAAATAAAGTAATCATTAAAGGAGGATTTTGATATGGCTAAATCTACAAAATCACAAATATTACAGCATTTTTCAAAGTTACTTAAAGATCATGAACTTGATAAAATTACGGTAACTATGCTTGTAAACGAATGTGAAATAAGCAGACAAACCTTTTACTATCATTTTAACGATATTCAGGCACTTATAAACTGGGGTATTCAGCAATACACTGCAGGATGCCTTGAAAATGTCAAAAATGCAAAAGATATTAACGAAGCAACAGTTATTTATTTAAGTGCCATAAAAGAAAACGGATTTTATCTTTCCAAATGTCTTGAATCATCACTCTCAGGCTACACAACTCTTCTTATCCGAGAAAGTATTTGTGAATATATTGAGTTTTTCGGAAATAAAATCCTTGGCATTTCAAGTTTGGAGCCAACCGATTCAAAGTTTATTGTTGAATTCTTAGCAAACGCAGTAACCGGGCTTATTCTTTTAAGCATTTATAAAAAAGAAGAAATGAATGTTAAATTTATTTCTGAAAAAATCGAAAAAATAATACTTGGAAAAATCACAAAATAATGATTCTTGGGTTTCAATAAGCGCAGACTTCATATAAAAAATAATTTTAAAGGCACTTGATTATGAACAAGTGCCTTTTTCATATATTTACAATACCATAAGCAATGTTCCTATAGTAATCAGAATACAGCCTGCCAATGACTTAACATTAAATTCTTCATGCAAAAACACAAAAGCAAGAACCAAGGTTATCACAACGCTTAATTTGTCAACAGGAACAACTTTAGAGGCATCACCCATCTGAAGCGCTTTATAATAGCAAAGCCAGGATGCACCTGTTGCAATCCCTGATATAATAAGAAAAATCCAGCTTTTTTTGCTGATAGATGTCAAACCGTCCTGAGCATGTGTTATAAATACCATCCCCCAAGACATAACAACAACTACAACCGTTCTGATCGCCGTTGCAAGATTGGAATTTACACCGTCAATTCCAATCTTGGCAAGTATTGATGTTAAAGCCGCAAAGATTGAAGACAGCAAAGCAAAAACAAACCACATATGCAACACACTCCTTCTCTATTTTGGGCAATGGTATCTGGGCTTGCCTTTGCTGACATTTCCATACTCAATTGCCTCTGCAGGGCAATTGCATATGCAAGCCATACAATGTGTGCAGCTGTCACCCCACTGCGGTTTCCCGTCAACCAGCCTGATATTATTCAGAACACATAAGGCTTCACATTTACCGCAGGATATGCAGGTGTCTGAAACCGTAAACTTCTTTGAATGGAGAAAAACAGGATAATATACAGAATTTACAATACCGCTTTTAAAACTATCGGCAAAGCCTGTTTTCTTTTCATCAAAATTTTTGCAATGTAAAATTTTATCTACAATTTTATCAATAAGCGGTTCTGCTTTGTTAATAATTGCAATTGCCTCATCCTTTTCTGGTGCATCAAACATGGCAATATAATTTTCAGGCATAATAATTTCAGCACAGCCCTTATAATTCATATCTTTTTCTTTACAGATTTTTCTGATATACTTTGCAGAATTTCCGATGTCTCCGCCGCAGGACATTACAAAGTATATATCTCTGTTACCTGAAAACGGGGTGTTTCTTATCCAGTCCCTAAGAATGTGCGGAATCTGCCACCCATATGTGGGTGTTACAATCACAAATGGTTTTTCGGAATAAACTGTGCAAAAATCATTTGTTTTAAGCTTTTCAAATAGATTAACACATATATCATTTGCACTTGTGCTGATACGCCTTGCAATATATTCACTGTTTCCTGTGCCGCTGAAATATAAAATCATTTTGCTCACCTCTTTTAATATTTTAACACATATACAAGATAATGTTAATACTTAAGCAATGAATAGTAATTCAATATTTTTGAAAACATTTTAATGCAAAAATAAATTGTTAAAATTTTTCATTTTTAAAACACGAATATGCTGTTAACAATATATTTGCAAGAGCGAAATCCGTTTTGTAAATTACAAGACAGCTTTCACTTTTGCAATATAAATAGAAAAAGAGGTGTATTTATAATGGCAACAGTTCCAGAAGCAAAAGATGCTCTTAACAGATTTAAGATGGAAGCTGCTAGCGAAGTAGGTGTTAACCTTAAACAGGGCTATAACGGCGACCTTACAGCTAAGCAGGCTGGTTCAGTAGGCGGTCAGATGGTTAATATAATGTGTCCTGTACAAACGGTACATTTCAACCGTGAAATCCGCACCATAAACGGGCATAATCTGCCGATTACATATCAATTCTGCCTTGCAGTATAAGCCTATAACAAAAGCGTTGGAATCATCACTCCAGCGCTTTGTTTTTTAACTGCTTTTCTATCACATATCGAACTCTGTCGATTATTTCGTCGTTATAATATTCTTTTAATTCATCAAGAATAACATCGACATCTGTCATAGAAAAATTAATTTTCAATTGTTTCCCATAAAGCTCCTGCGAAGCAGAAGTCTGTACTTTGAAAGTGCCAAAAGGCTTAGCGGTCACTCTCATAATGTGCTTATCCGTATCACCGTCAAGCCAAAAGCCTTCCAAATCCGATAATAAAGACAAGCCCTGATCAAAATATGGGCATAGCGAAAACACATTTGTATCGGGATTTCTAATAATTGCAATGTTATTTGTATGCCTGTCTTCATTCAGGAAGAAAGCATCAATCTCAATCATTGCAGTTAAATATTCTCCAAATTTTTTGATATTCGTTACTTCTTGAACAAAATCAACGGTATATTTAATTCTGTCGTTTGCGTTTTCAAATTCACGCAGTTTTCTGCTCAAACCTATTTTTTTGTAAAGCCTGTGCAATCGCTCAAGAGGAATAAGTTCATCACCTTTTTTCAAAAAGTTATTGCTGTAACAACCGCTTCTGTTATGGTATCCGAACTCAATTTTAACAGGCTCATACGACACAAAATTTGTAATGTTAGTCTTTGCAAGTAATTTAGATATAACAACCTCTGCCAATCCTTCATATCCCATATGGTCTGCCTTGTACCAAATTCCATTTACAAACCATTTGGGCTGATTGCCTTTGGAGGAGTGATTTGCACTTTCAATAATTTCATTTTCAGATAATTTAATTTGCTGCATATTTAAACCTCATCCATTGACTGTCTCCATATATCTTGCCCTTTGTTTGCTCTACAATCTGAATAGGATCATAACTATCAATACCAAGTGCCCTCAAAACCGACTTTTTATCCCCTCTTGATTTTGAAAAACATCTGTCAGCCAAAAACTCATTAAAATCATCCCATGTAGGGTTTTCATTAACACCAAAAGCACGGTGCAAAATATCGTCTGTTTTATTTGTTATCTTTATTTTTTCATTCCAAAAATCAACAAAAATCGTGGTACACACTGATGTTTTATACATAAAATCAATTCGCATACCGTATTTATCATAAAACGGCTCTCTCAAATATTTTGAAATTGTCTGGCGTGATGTACCAAAATGCTCCGCAATTTTTTGCTGTGAAATATTTTGTGCCTGCATCTCTCTCATTTCGTTTATTTGTTCTGAAGTAAAAGCTTTTTTTCTTCCCACACCGCGATTATTATTCTTGTTAACTTTTGAGGCAATTTTCTTCAGCTGTTCAACATCAGTAGTTCCAAATAATTCATTGCACAACTCTTTATAATTAACATTCATAGCAATCACCGCCTTTATAATATGTAAATTATTTAATTACTTTACATATTTATATTACAATAATAGAACTAAAATGTCAACATTATTAAATATATTATAGGCAGGCTTTAGTAAGTAATACTATCGCCTGCCGTTCTCACTTAATATTCAATATAATCTCTTACAAACCTGTCATACTGCCAATCCGGTCCGTTATCAAGCAAATCATAAATCAATTGCTTTAATTCACCTTTCTTCAGCGAGTTAATATACGAATCTATTTTCATTTCAATTTCTTCTTCATATCGTTCCTGTTCTTCTTCATAAGCCATAAGTTCATCGTAATATTGTTGGGCCTCATCAGGAAACGCCGTAAAGAAAAGCGCTATTTTGTGCTTACAGCATCGTCTTGTCCCTTCAGCATGCGGACAGGTGCAAGTAGAACGCTTGGGATGTTCAGTATCTATATAAATTTCGTATTTTTCTTCATTGCTGCCTTCACAGACGCCCACAAATTCCGTGTTGGTAATTTTATCACAATATAAAACCTTATCATTTTTATAATAATCATAACCACGCCATATAGATGTACTGCTTGCTATTGAATAAAAGCTCATTACATTATCCTCTATTAAAACTTATTGTATAGTAAATAGTATCATATAAAAGAACGCTTTTTCTTTATTTTTACTTTATACTATACAAAACCTTATTTCTCATTTTCTGTGCATTAAGCAATTCCAAATCTGTAAATTTCATAACAAAGCTTCGCACAGTGGCAAATGCTACATTGCCAAAATCCTTTTCAAGTTGTTTAGTTGTAAAGGTATCTCCTGCATAGGCAGACAAAACAAATTGCCATAATTTCGCTTCTTTTTCTGTAATTTTACCGTCTGCAAGCGCAGAATTATATAATTCAAATGTATCCGTCCTAATTGAATTCTCTGTCATTTTGTCATATACATTTTGAATAAAATACAATAAAAACGGAGTTATATCTATTACACCAGACAACTTATAATTCTCCTCAATCAAGGTGTATGCATCGTAATATTTATTTCTGCTTTTTTCAATGTAACTTGAAAACGGTACAAAAAGTGTACTTTCATACCCTTTCTGAATCAAAAACCACATATGAATCAGACGAGCCATACGACCATTTCCATCAAAATAAGGATGCAGATATGCAATATAAAAATGGAGCATTGTGGCCTTTAACAAGTCATTTATTTTATCATTTGCATTTGCAAATTCAACAAACGCTTTCATATATTCAGGCAGCTTTTTATAGTCGATACCGCTATGCTCCACCTTATGGCTCATTACAAATACAGTATCATGACGATAATAATTATCTTGTTTCAATTTATCTTCATCATCCAGAAAATTGCCAATCGTCATCATATATAGCTTATAAATATTTTCTTCCGTAATCTTATTGCTCTTATCACTGATAAATTCAAAGCCCTGCTTTAAACCGAAAATTCTGTTCTCTTCCTCATCCTTTGGTGCAAAGCCTTTCATAATATTGCGCACACTGTCCCTATTAAAATCAATACTTTCAATAGCAGATGTTGCAACAATTTCTTCCTCTAAAGCCTTTGTTCCATAAGAAGAATTCTGGGAAGTATATAATAGTTTGACAGCATCTAAATTTATACCTGTGCAGGAATTCAGATAAACCAAATGATTTCCTTTGAAATCATTTATCGGCAATGATTCATAATAAGAAGATTTCAGCACGGAAATGAAATCGGAAAAATCATCAGGGTATTTATATTTTAATTTTTTTAAATTTATTATATGCTTATCCGAAAGCATTTTGGAAAACTTTATTGCATCCATTTAGAAATTACTCCT
>DESD01000067.1:55043-55224 GCA_002361935.1 Ruminococcaceae bacterium UBA3323
AATTTAGAAATTACTCCTGATACTAATTGATACTGTTTTATATCATTATAATTACAATCTTACTTTTTGTCAATGATTAGTTTTCAATATTATACCCAACTTTTAAACTTATTTTATCAATTTATATATTCTACTAAATAAGCCGAGAGCATTTCGCTCTCGGCTTTGCTGTTTAATCATC
>DESD01000069.1 GCA_002361935.1 Ruminococcaceae bacterium UBA3323
TTTTTTCCATATTTTTCGCTCCTATAAATAAAAAATGCGCAGCCGAAGCTGCGCCAAAAACGCATAGCTCCGATTTGCTGCGACACAAAACCTTACATACACTAAGTGATAAAGTAGGAGTACGCATTTTTATCAAAAATAAAAATGTGCACTTAGTATATGCAAAAATATTCGGTTTTATGTCGCATACTTATTTTATCATAATCAAAATAAAAGGTCAACAAAAAAACCTCCCTCAGCGGAGGAAGGTTTAATGTTTTCTTATTTTGTAAAGAATGTGTAGAATGCTTTATAAGCCATATAAACATCAATTTTGCTTACCATTTCGTATGGTGCATGCATGGAAAGAACAGGCACGCCGACATCAATTGTGTCTATATCAAGGTTGGCAACATACATGGCAACTGTTCCACCGCCGCCTGCATCTACCTTTCCAAGCTCACCGCTCTGCCATAAAACATCGTTTTCTTCAAGCAGGGCTTTTACCCAGCTGACAAATTCTGCGCTTGCGTCGCTTGTGCCGCTTTTGCCTCTCGATCCTGTGTACTTTGTTACGCAGACACCGCCGTTTACAATGCTTGCATTGTTCTTTTCAAAAACAGTGGACCATGTTGGGTCAAATGCTGCGTTAACATCGGCTGAAAGGCATTTGCTGTTTCTCATAACATCTCTGCCTGCAAAGCCTTCAAGGCGTGCAAGATCCTCAATAAAGTATTTCATATAGCTTGAATTTAAGCCTGTGTTGCCGTCACTTCCGATTTCTTCCTTATCTGTAAGAACGGTAATCGCAGTGTATTCAGGCGCTTCATCAATATCAAGGATTGCTTCAAATGCAGGATAAGCGCAAACTCTGTCATCATGGCCGTATCCGCCGATAAGGCTTCTGTCAAAGCCGATGTCATCAACCGTAAAGGCAGGAACAAGCTCTAATTCTGCGGAAAGGAAATCCCTTTCAACAATGCCGTATTTTTCGTTAAGAAGCTTTAAGATATTAAGCTTAACTCTCTCGCTCTCGGCGTCATCCTTAAAGGGGCGCGAGCCGATAACAACATTAAGCTCTTCGCCCTTTACAAGCTCATTCGGCTTTCTTGTGTACTGCTCATTTGCAAGATGGGGAAGAATATCGGTGATGCAGAACTTAGGCTCGCCTGCCTTTTCGCCGAGCTTGATATCTACATATGTTCCGTCATTTTTGCAGATTCTTCCGTGCAGGGAAAGAGGAATGGCAACCCACTGATATTTTTTAACGCCGCCGTAATAGTGTGTTTTGAAGTAGGCGATGGAATTATCCTCATAAACGGGGCACTGTTTTAAATCAATTCTTGGGGAATCAATATGTGCTGCCGAAATACGCACACCCTCGTTAATAGGTCTTTTGCCCTTAATGCAAAGAATGATGGATTTATTTCTGTTTAAAACATAAACCTTTTCGCCTGCTTTAAGCGGCGCACCGAATGGGTTAAAGGGTGTAAAGCCGGCCTTTTCGGCATTCTGCACTGCCCATTCTGCAACCTCCCGCTCTGTTTTGCAGTTAAAAAGAAAATCTTTGTAGCCTTCGCAGAAATCATCTGCTGCTTTAATGGTATCCTCACTTAAAGCATCCATTCCGTTTTCTTTTTTGTAAAAAAGCTCTTTTTTAAGCTCTTTTGCTGTTTTACTCATAGTATTTCCTCCAATATATTACGAATTTGGTTTTTTATATCTCTTCCGTCATTGATAACGGTAAAATCTGAATTTTCTTTATAGAATTCTTCGCTTTTTTGAGCATTCATTCGTGCCTCTGCCTGCCCGGCGGTAATACCGTCACGCTCCATAATGCGTTTTTTGCGTATTTCGGCAGGTGCAATAACTGCGATTGTTTTGTAGCACTGCTCATTTCCTCTGCATTCAAAAAGCAGTGGTGCGTCGAAAACGCTTGGGAATTCTGCATCTTTTTTGCATAATTCAATAATTGCAGGGTGTGTAATGGAATTTAAAAGCTCGGTATTTTCTTTGCTTGCAAATGCTCTGTCTGCAAGAAGCTGCCTGTTTAAAATTCCGTTTTCAATTATATCATTGCCAAATTCCTTTGCTAATATAGAAAGGTACGGTGAATTTTTTTCGGTAACCCTTCTTGCATAAAGGTCCGTATCCAGAATATGAAAGCCAAGCTCTTTAAGGTATTTGCCAACGTAGCCCTTGCCTGCGCCTGTCTGCCCTGTCAGCCCGATTGTAAACGGCTTTTCAAGGTCGATTATGCAAAACGCGGCGGCTCTTATCAGCCTGTTATAAACTGCCATTCCCACTCCGTCTTTATGCGGAATTCTTGCGTAAACCTTTTTTGCGCCCATCTCGTCAAGCTGCCGCAGAGCGTCAAACAGCTCCTTTGCCTGTGAAATATCGTCATTTTCTTTGCCGAATGTAACCTTTGGGATATTGATATCATCGTTTTCAAAGCACAGCGCAAAGGCATCTTTTTTTGCATTAACGAAGCTTTCGTATTTTTCCTTAGAGGCATTCACAAGCATAACCCTTGCTTTCGGAGCATAATGCTTGTATTTCATACCCGGGGAAGCGGCAACCTCGTTGTTTTTCATTCCCTCAAGAACGGCAGGGGCCACAGCAACAGGCCCGATAACGCGTTCAAGCATTTCTTTTGTTATTGCACCCGGTCGCAAAATGGTAGGTGTATCCGTGGCAAGAGTTATAACGGTTGATTCAACGCCGAATTCGCAGTCTTCGCCGCAGAGAATAGCGTCAATTTTTCCGTTCATATCGTCAATAACATGCCTTGCTCTTGTCGGACTGGGCAGTCCGCTTGTGTTTGCGCTTGGTGCGGCAATCGGCTTTCCTGCTGCCCTTATCAGCGCTCTTGCAGTCTTGCTCTGCGGCATACGGATTGCAACTGTATCAAGTCCGCCGCTTACCGTATTGCCGATTTTATCGCTTTTCGGCAAAATGATTGTTAACGGGGCAGGGAAAAAGTTGTCCATTAAAGCCTGCGCCGTTGGTGTAACCTCTTTTACAAGCGGAATGATGTCTTTCTTTTCCGCTATGTGAACAATTAATGGGTTATCGCTCGGTCTGCCCTTTGCACGGTAGATGCTTTTAACGGCTTCATCGTTCAGCGCATCTGCACCTAAACCGTAAACGGTTTCGGTAGGAAATGCAACAAGTCCGCCGTTTCTTAAAATTTCACCTGCAAGGGCAATGTCATATTCACTTGTAGATAAAATTTTTGTTTCCATAAAGTCAATAAACCTCAGAACCGCCCTTGTGAAAGGGAGGTGTCTGCACTTTGTGCAGACGGAGGGATTCCTTTCCGTTAAATAACCTTTGTGCCTCCCTTTAACCGGGGAGGCCGATGTATGATTTTATACGTTCCTCCGTTGACAATGGAGGATTCAATATAATTCTGAAAACTTTTTGTTTGAAAGCTCAAAAAACTCTTTAGGTGTTGTTTCTTTTTGTATTCCCAGTTTTTCTGCGGTGGAATACCAAATTAAATATTTATCAAGAGGGATACAGCTTTTTACTTTAATATGTTCGCCGTCTCTTAACAACAGCCCGTCTTTTGCTAGTTTCTCTGCATCAAAATAGAATCTTGCTCCGGGTATGTATTTTTGGTTAACGGCAATGTCAATTTTATGCTTCTGTTTTGATGCTGTTATAATTTCATTATTTTGAAACAGCATGGAAAGCATTACATAATCTGAAAAATCCTCAATATCTCCAAGCTGCGCACCTATCGGTTCTTTTTCCCAATTCAGATTTTCGTCTTTCAATATGTTCCACGATTTCAGTTTGCCGCATTCCAATATACTGTTAAGATTTTCAATCGGTGTACTGTGCACCATTACATTTGTTTCATACTCCCGAAGAAAACACTCATTAAATTTGTGATTGCCGTAAAGGATTTTAGCCAAAGCAATATCTGACTGCTTCACATCCAAATCAATCTGAACATTACTGCCATTGTAAAAATCAATCAAATCGCATAAATCATAATACCAATACTTATAGCTTTTACTTATTTTAAGTGTGTAAACACCATTTTCATTACAGCAAAACTGATTGTATTCTGTTGAATCGGTTAGCCTACATCTAATTTTCATTATATGATTTCCTTGAAAAGTTATTGAAATTCTGCGGTTTATATTATCCCGTTTTCTTTTGCTTTTTGTATAAGCTTAGGCTGAATTTCGGGATACGTCCAGTTATCAACAAGTTCGTCTGTAAGAATAATTTTCTCTATTTCACTGTGCAGTTCTTTTTCAAATGCAGTTATCTCAGCATAATAAAGCATACCGAAGGTTTCTTCGCCGTTAAAATTATCCGGTGCTGTTACAGAATATACGCAAACAGGCTTTATATTAAATTCTGCTGCGCCTGTTTCTTCGTATAACTCTCTTTTGGCAGTATCAAGAATATTTTCGCCTGTTTCCCTGTGACCGCCTGGAACCTCAAATGTATTTCTTTTCTTATGCTTACAGAAAACCCATTTTCCGTTAGATTTTGAAATGATAACAGCAAAGTTAAGCAATTCATCTGCAACAGAATCATAAAATTTTACTTCAGTCATTTTAGCTCTCCATAGCTTTAATCTTTTCGGCAAGCGTATTAATAGTCTGCTCAAAATTCGCATTTAACTCAGAATGCTTATGATTTTCCGGACTGCATTTATTAAGTGCGTTTTTTGCGTTCAGATATTCTTTGCCTATGCTACCGGATTCGGAAAACTTCTTAAAAGAGCCGAAATTTATTTTGATATTAATCATAATGGTCAACATCATTATTGCGACTATAATTGCTGTTACAACTAAGAATAAGTTTTCATTATCCATTGTTTTTAAGATGGCAAAAACCAAAACGGCAATTTCAATAATGTCAATCACAAGTTGGGTTAATGCAAATTTTTTAAAACGCTTTTTATGAGTTATTATAAATGCTTCAACAATATCCAAATCATTCATAATTATTCCTCGCTGGCTTTCAGCTTTTCTGCGGTATCGGCTGTGATAAGAGCGTCAATCAGCTCATCAAGGTCACCGTTGAGCATCTGTTCAATTTTATATAGAGTCAGTCCGATTCTATGGTCTGAAATTCTTCCCTGCGGGTAGTTATATGTGCGTATTCTTTCGCTTCTGTCGCCTGTGCCAACCTGCGACTTACGCTCGCCTGCAATTTCGGCATCATGCTTTGCCTTTTCGGCATCATAAAGCCTTGAACGAAGCACCTTCATTGCCTTTTCCTTGTTTTTATGCTGGCTTCGTTCGTCCTGGCACTCAACAACCGTGCCTGTAGGAATATGTGTAATTCGGATTGCAGAGGAGGTTTTGTTGATGTGCTGTCCGCCTGCACCGCTTGAACGGAAGGTATCTATCTGCAAGTCCTTTTCGTTCAGCTCAAAATCAATATCCTCTGCTTCAGGGAGCACGGCAACAGTAACTGTAGATGTATGAATTCGCCCCTGGCTTTCTGTTTCGGGAACACGCTGAACCCTGTGAACGCCGCTTTCAAATTTGAAACGGCTGTATGCGCCGTCGCCCTCAACGGAAAAACTGATTTCCTTGTATCCGCCGAGCCCTGTTTCGTTTGCGTTCAGCACCTCGGTTTTAAAGCCTTTTGCTTCGGCATACATGGAATACATACGGAAAAGAACGCCTGCAAAAAGAGCGCTTTCCTCTCCGCCTGCGCCGCCTCGGATTTCGATGATAACATTCCTGTCATCATTAGGATCACGGGGTAAAAGAAGAATTTTAAGCTCTTCGGAAATTCTTTCAATATCCTCCTTGCTCTGTTCAAATTCTTCTTTAACCATTTCGGCAAACTCAGTGTCCAGGCCACCCTCGTCAAGCATAGCACGGCTTTCCTCGTTTGCTTCCTTCGCTTTCTTGTATTCACGGAATTTTTCAACAACGGGGGTAAGCTGCTTCATTTCCTTCATCAGCTTTGTATACTGCTCCTGATCGGTAACAATTTCAGGTTGGCAGACCAAATCGTTTACCTCTTCAAATCTTTTTTCAACTTCAGTTAATTTATCAAACATTTTTAACACCTTTTATATTTTTTTCTGCTTTAATTCTCGGAACCATAACTTCTCTGCCGCAGTTGGTGCATTTAAGCTTATAGTCTACACCAAGGCGCAGCAGTTCAAATTCTCTGCAGCCGCAGGGGTGGGGCTTTTTCATAATCAGGATATCGTGAAGCTTTAGTTCCATAAATTTCACCTTTATTCATTATTTATACTTATTAATATGCTCTATTGTAGCACAATTACCATTTGTTTACAACATAATTAAGCCGAACTTTGCATATATATACATTACAAAGTAAATAAAGAGAGTGATGTTATGATTTTTTATCCGGAGGGGCAAAACGAAGCCCTGCAGCGAAAATTTGATTCGCTGGAGGATGTTAAAACGGCAATGATGAACGGAACAGTTATCGAATCAAAGGTTCTTTTGTGTGACAGTGAGCATAATCTTCATGTTGATCTGGGGATTATCAGAGGAATGATACCGAGGGAAGAAGGAGCTATCGGAATAGATGACGGCTCAACAAGAGATATTGCGCTGATTTCCAAGGTTAATAAGCCCGTTTGCTTTACCATTCTTGGTTTTCAGCGTGATGATTTCGGGAATATCAGTGCAATTCTTTCAAGAAAAGCAGTTCAGCTTGGCTGCAAGAAGAATTTTATTGATCTTCTTACTGTCGGCGATATTATAAATGCAAGGGTAACACATCTTGAAAAATTCGGTGCTTTTATTGATATAGGTGCAGGAATCAATGCGTTGATTCCGATTGATATGCTTTCTGTTTCCAGAATCAATCATCCCCGTGAAAGGCTGTATGAGGGAGAGGATATAAAGGTTGTTTTAAGGAAAAGGGAGCCTGAAAAGCTTACATTTTCACTTAAGGAGCTGCTTGGCACATGGAAAGAAAATGCCGCACTTTTTAAGCCGGGAGAAACCGTTACTGGCACGGTAAGAAGCATAGAGCCTTATGGCGTATTTGTTGAACTTATGCCGAATCTGGCAGGGCTTGCCGAGCCCTGTGACTATCTTTTTGAGGGGCAGCAGGTTGCTGTTTATATCAAATCCGTTCTTCCGGATAAAATGAAAATAAAGCTGGTTATTGTTGAGGCTTTTGATGAAGCCAAGATGGCAGAGGAGCTTACATATTTTGTGCAGTCCGAGCATATAGAGCGCTTTGAATATTCAACTCCCAATGCTCCAAAGGAAATTTCAACTGTTTTTGACGAATAAATTTAAAATTTTTCTTGACATTATTGATTTTAGTGTTAATATAAGAGCCAAGAAAACCAAGGTCGGCATAAAAATACAGTTGTTGAAGATGAAGCTTATGCCGGTTTCTGATGAAACGGAGGATGTTTATGAACGTTTTTATGCCTGCATTAAAAATTGTTTGGGAAAGAACCAGGCATGTTGATGCAAAAAGAATGAAAACAGAAAAATATCCGAATGGAATAAAGGAATTCCGGGATATTCCGTATATTGAAGACGGGGATATGTATCATCTGCTTGATGTTTATGTTCCTGATGATGCAGGAACAAAGCTGCCTGTTATTATTGATGTTCACGGCGGCGGCTGGATGTACGGCACAAAGGAAATCAATAAATGCTATTGCTATCATCTTGCAAGGCAGGGGTTTATTGTTGTTAATATCAATTACAGATTAGCGGGAAAAGTGCTGTTTAAGGATCAGATTCAAGATATTTTTTCGGCATTTCAATGGATTGGCAGGAATTTGGAAAGCTTTCCTGCCGATATGAATAACGTGTTTTTAACAGGGGATTCGGCAGGCGGCCACTTTGTAAGCATTTGTGCGGCATTAACAAAGAGCGGAGAATTAAGAAAAGAATTTGATATTTCCGATAATCCGCTGCAGTTCAATGCGATAGGCGCAACCTCTCCGGTTGTTGACTTAATAAGCCCGAATGTTATCCTGAATGTTAATTTAAGAATGCTTCTCGGAAGCAATCACAGAAAATCGCCGTTTTACAAATATATGAAATTTGATGAGGTAGCGGTTTCCGATATGCCCCCGTTTTACATTCTTACCTCAAGCGGGGATTTTGTACATTCACAAAGCTATAAGCTGAAGAAGGTGCTTGATGATTTGGGCGTTCCGAATAAGCTCAGGGACTGGCAGTTCAAATATAAAGGGAAAAGGCTTCCGCATTGCTTTGCGGTGCTTGATGCAAATTCACGTCCCGCAGCAGTGGTTATAAAGGAAATGGCGGATTTTTTCAAAGAACATATGCAATAAATAAACGGAAAGCAGGGCATTTCCCTGCTTTCCGTTTTTTATGTTTAATATTTCCGATATAATATTCTTCGGTATATGTGTTTTAATCTTTTATGTATTTCTGCGGAACAAGGTTTGCCTTCATAAGTGCAAAAACAATTGTTGGTATTAAAACAAGCTGGATTATGATTCCGGGAAGAGCAGTAACAAAATAGGAGGCTGCCCATGCGGCGATTGTAATTTCGCCCCTTGCAAAAATCAAAGCCTTAGCAATTCCTGCAATAATTCTGCCCGAAAGCATCGCAAGGATAAGGCTTATATATAAATCCGCATAAAGATTTTTTGTTTTGATAAGCTTCATCATAATGCCTGCAGCAAATCCGTAAACACAGCATTCAATCACCATCTGGGGAAGCATTGCAGCAGGCGGCATACCTGTGAATAAGCTTGAAAGCAGCGGCCCTGCTATGCCGCAGACTGCGCCGAAGTGCCAGCCGCAGAGAAGGCCGCAAAGTAAAACGGGGATGTGCATGGGAAGATAAACCGAACCTGCATTGGGAATTGCATGAAATGCCTGCGGAAGCACCACGCAAAGCGCAATACAAACGGCAGTAACGATGGATTTTTTTACAGCGCTCATTTTATTCATAAGGAAAAACCTCCGTATATCTGTTAACTGGGATTATTACTCATTGCCTAAATATAAAATATCATATGGAAAAAATTGTTGCAAGCCCCCTATGGGGATATTTTATCCCCCACAGGGGGTTGCCGTATGAAGCAGATTAATATATTATTTATATATCTTTTAAAGTTCAGGAGAATTGCCATGAAAGCAGTTGAAGCCCAAAACTTAACATTTTCTTATGCTTCGCCAAACAGCAAAAGCAAATCCCTTTCCGATGTTTCGCTTAAGATTGAAAAGGGTGAATTTGTTGCGGTTCTGGGTGCAAACGGAAGCGGAAAAACAACGCTTGCAAGGCATTTTAATGCGCTTCTTCCCGTGCAAAGCGGAAAGCTGGTTGTTGCAGCACTTGATGCTTCCGATCAAAGCAAGGTGTGGGAAATAAGAAAAAACTGCTCTATGGTGTTTCAAAATCCCGATAATCAGTTTGTTTCCTCTCTTGTAGAGGAGGATGTTGCCTTTGCGCCGAGAAATTTCGGCGTTTCGGAAGAAGAAATACCGGAAAGAGTAAAAACTGCACTTGATACGGTTGGACTTTCGGGCTTTGAAAAGCGCTCTTCGCATATGCTTTCGGGAGGGCAGAAGCAGCGGGTTGCCATTGCAGGTGTACTCTCCTGCAATCCCGATATCATTATTTTTGATGAAGCAACGTCTATGCTGGATCCTGACGGAAGATGGGAAGTTCTGAATGTTATGAAAAAGCTTCATAATATGGGGCACACAATTGTTATGATTTCCCATTATGTGGAGGAAGCTTTGTATGCTGACAGAATTATTCTTATGAAAAACGGAACGATGATAGCAGACGATAATCCGCGCAGGGTGTTAACCGATCTGTCTATGCTTTATGAAGCCGGGCTTGAACCTCCCGTTGCGGTTAAGGTTTATAACGCTTTAAAGGAAAAGGGAGTTACGCTTTCAAAATGCCCTCTTACGAACGAAGAATTGGTTGGTGAATTATGCAGCTTGAATTAGAATCGGTTTCTTATACATACGCTCCGGGCACTTCCTATTCCGCAAAAGCTGTTTCTGATGCGTCGCTTAAGATTGAAAAGGGCGAATTTATAGGAATAATGGGAAAAACAGGATGCGGAAAATCAACGCTGCTTCAGCTTATGGCAGGTCTTCTTGATGCAGATGCGGGCAGGGTTCTGCTTTTTGGTGAAGATATAAACAGCAGAGGCTACAACAGGCGGACACTTCGGGAAAATATCGGAATGCTTTTTCAGTTTCCCGATTATCAGCTTTTTGAAACCACGGTTTTCCGTGACACAGCTTTCGGATTAAAGCATTCGGGCATGAAAAAAGGTGAGGTTGAGGCGGCTGTTCGGGAAGCGATAGAGCTTGTTGGTTTTGATTATAATAAGGTAAAGGATAAATCGCCCCTTGGTTTTTCGGGAGGAGAAAAAAGAAAGCTTGCTATTGCAGGGATACTTGCCGTAAAGCCGAAAATTCTGCTTTTGGATGAGCCGGTTGCAGGGCTTGACCCGTTGGGAAGAACGGCATTCTTAAATCTGCTGAAAAGGCTTAATGAAAAAGGAACAACGGTTATTATGGTTTCGCATAATGCAGATGTACTTTCGGAATATGCTTCACGCATCATCCTTATGAAAAACGGCAGAATTGCAGCAGATGGCAGCACGGAGGATATACTTTCCGATTATGATATGCTTCATAAGAGCGGCATTTGCACAGGTCAGGTAAAAAGCATTGCAAAAATGCTTTGCGACAATGGTGTTGATATTTCTGAAAAAACGGTTCGTTTCAACCAGCTTGTTGATGAAATATGCCGTGTGTTCGGGAGGGAAGAACTATGAAACAGCTTCCTGACGGAATTTATATAGAGGGAAATTCCCCGATTCATAAGCTTGATTCCACAGTTAAAATGCTTTTATTTATTATTCTGATTGCCGCAGTAGTGGTTACCAATTCGCTGCCGGGTTATCTTGCGCTGTTTTTATTTACGGCAATTCTGTGCATGATTTCCAAGGTGGGCATACGGGCGGCAACGGGAAATGTTTTAAGGCTTTTTTGGTTTTTTATAACCATTTTTCTTATGAATTTATTGTTTTTCAAAGCCGAAAATGCATGGGTGCATTTCTGGATTTTTCATCCGTCCTTTGACGGAATGATGCAGGGAATAAAGGTTGCAGCAAGGGTTATTGCATTTTTAATTTTTTCCAATATAATTCATTCTTCAACGCCTCCTGTTGAGGCTGCCTCTGCGATAGAAAATCTGATTTCACCTCTTAAACTTTTAAGACTTCCCGTTTCGCAGCTTGCGCTGATTCTTTCTGTTTCCATTCAGTTTATTCCGATCCTTTTTGAGGAGGCGGATATGATTAAAAAGGTGCAGACGGCAAGGGGAGCACGGTTTGAAAGCAAAAGGCTTCTTGAAAAAGCAAGGGCGGCTGCACCTATGGTTGTTCCTATTTTTGTGGCTGCCTTCAGACGGGCAGATGAGCTGTCGCTTGCGATGGAAGCAAGGGGTTATCGTGTTGATGCGAAATTCAGTAAAAAAAAGAAAGTACATATCGGGGTAAATGAAATGATTTCATTTCTTATCTGCATTGCTTTTCTTGCAGTTCAGATTATGGTTTTTTGAGGTTGAAAATGGATAAAAAAGATGTAATTGAATTTTTTGATGTATGCGCTTCGGAATGGGACAGCCATATGTACCGAAACGAGGCTGTTATCGGCAAAATTCTTGATAATGCCAAGGTTGAATCGGGAAAGGATGTGCTTGATGTTGCCTGCGGAACGGGCGTGCTTTTTCCCGATTATATAAAAAGAAATGTCAGGTCACTTACAGGAATAGATATTTCTCCCAAAATGGCTACAATTGCCAAAGGCAAGTTTTCCGGGGAAAATATATCCGTTGTCTGCGGTGATGTTGAGGAATTTTCCTTTGACAAAAAGTTTGACTGTATTATAGTTTATAATGCGTTTCCGCATTTTTCCGAACCCGAACGGCTTATTTCAAAATTAAGTACAATGGTAAAACCGGGAGGAACGGTTGCCGTCGCCCACGGAATGAGCAGAGAAATGCTTGAAAAGCATCATGCAGGTGCGGCAAAAAAGGTTTCTGTAGGGCTTATCAGTGAGGATGAGCTTGCTGATATCTTTGGAAGATATTTAAAGGTAACCGTCAAAATTTCTAACGAGGAAATGTATCAGGTTGCAGGTATAAAGGAATAAAAAATCCCGGTGTATACGGAAGTATACACCGGGATTTTTAATAATCGGGTGAAAAAAACAGCCTCCAACAATCTTATGCAGGATCGTTTATTTCATAAATTTATCAATTGCATTATTCAATTCCTCTATCATTTCCGTGTTTCCATCCTCAAGAGCATGAACAATGCAATGCTCCATATGGTCTTTCAGAATTAACTTGCCTGTATTGTTTATTGCGCTTTTTACTGCCGCTAACTGAACTAAAACATCGCTGCAGTCATCGCCGCTTTCAACCATTTGCTTAACCTTCTGCAGATGACCTATTGCCCGGGCAAGGCGGTTTGAAACCTCTTTTGTATGCTCGTGCGAATGGGCGTGATTATGCTTTTGCTCTGTTGGAAGTTTTTTAGAATTGTTCATAATGCCTTTAACCCTTGATTGATATTTTAACTAAAAAAACAGACCATTCAAATAAATGAATGGCCTTATGGAGCGGATTACGAGACTCGAACTCGCCACCTCCACCTTGGCAAGGTGGCGCTCTACCGGATGAGCTAAATCCGCAAGTTGCAATGCAAATTATAATCAAAAACTTATCATTTGTCAATACCTAAATTGAATTTTTTTAGGCTTTTTTATTTTTTGTTTTTCCTTTTCATTTCTTTATTATGAATTCTAAAATTTATCTGTTTACAGATTATGTTTTTTTTGTTAAAATGAAACATAAGCCTGCAGAATCCGCAGGCTTATGAAAGAAGAGGAATTTTAATGGATTACAGTGTTGTGCCGATAGGCGGTATCTGGGCAAATGGTGCTTTCAATGTGCCTCTTGCCGTTGTTGATAAATACATAAAGCTTGCAAGTGAATATCAGCTTAAGGCGCTGCTTATTATGTTAAGTGCAAATGGGAAAAGCTCATCCGCCGAAATTGCGAAAAGGCTTGGCATAACTGCAACCGATGCAGAAGAAATAATGGAATTCTGGATTGAAGAGGGTGCCGTTGTTGCAGACGGCAAGGATAGTAAGCCTGTTTTTGTTCCGATTCAAAAGGAAGAAGCAAAGGCAGAAAAGCCGTCTAAAAGAATTCAGATCACAGCCCCTGTATTAACACCGAAGGATATTGTTGATGCAGTGCAGGAAAATGAGGAAATTGCGGATTTGCTGAATGAATCCCAGGTTGTGCTTGGCAGAACGCTGAGCCATAATGAGCGTGAAATGCTTGTTAATATGGTTGATTTTTACGGAATGAAATCCGAAATTGTGCTGATGATTATGCAGTATTGGCGAAGCGTTAATGAAAAGGAAAACAGCAGAACAAAGGGAATTGCCTATGTTTTAAAAATTGCGCAGAATTGGCTTGATGACGGAATTGATTCGATTGAGGCGGCAGAAGAAAAGCTTATGCAGCTTGAAAAAAGCAATAAGCTGTGGAAGGAAATAGCGGCTCTTGCAGGTATTGAACATAAAAAGCCAACCATCCGGCAAGGTGAAATGGTGCTTGGCTGGCACAATGATTTCAGCTTTGATATGATTTCTGCCGCAATAGAGCAGATGAAGGAAAATACATCCGCTCCGTCACTTCCTTATGTTGATAAAATTCTTAGGTCATGGAAGAAAAAAGGAATTAAAAATCTTTCAGATGTAGAAAAGGAAAGCCGGGAATTTGAAAAGAGTAAAGCAGAAAAAAAGGGTAAGAAGGATGATAAAATTGAGGGGACTCCGTCTTACAATTTAAATGAAATCATGGAAAATGCAAGAAACAATACGGATATTAAGTTTTAAAAGGGGAAACTATGGCTTATAACAGCTCAGCCTATCAGAGGGCAATCAATATTTTAGAACGCAGGCGGGAAAAGGCCGCATTTGAAGCGAACAGCAGAAAAGCAGAAATTCTTAATAAGCTGCCGGAAATTGATGAAATTCAGTCAAAGCTTTCTGCAATCGGTATTTCCATTTCAAGATGCTTTTTTGATAAGGAGCATAACGAAGCCGAAATTAAAAAGCTTGAGGCGGCAAGCCTTGCACTTCAAAAAAAGAGAGAGGAAATTCTTGAGGCAAACGGTTACAGCAGCGATGCTTTGTCAGAACAGTATCTTTGCCCTTTCTGTAAAGATACAGGATATTTCAACAATCGTATGTGCACTTGCCATAAGGAGATTTTAAAGGAAAACGAAAGAAATAATTTAAGAAATATTGCGCCTCTTGATGACTGTACCTTTGAAACCTTTGATGTGCGCTACTATCCCGAAAATGCTATGGATAACGGAATTTCTCCAAGGGAAAAGGCAGAAAGAATTCTTGAATCCTGCCGAACCTATGCGCAGACCTTTCATGAGCATTCACCGAATCTAATATTTATGGGAAAAACCGGGCTTGGCAAAACGCATTTAAGCCTTGCAATTGCAAATGTAGCAATCAATAAGGGCTATTCCGTTGTTTACGGCACAAGCCAGAATATTCTTTCGGATTTGCAGAATGAAAATTTCGGCAGAACAGATAATAATCTTTATAATGAATATGATGTATTGAACACTGATTTGCTGATTATGGATGATCTGGGCACGGAATTTAAAAATGCTTATTCCCTTGCCTGTCTTTATAATATTGTAAATACAAGAATTCTGAAGAAAAGGCCGACAATTATAAGCACGAATTATGATTTCAATCAGCTTGATGATGTGTATGATATGAGAATTACAAGCCGTATAGCAGGTGAGTATTCAACCCTTGTTTTAGAGGGTAATGATATCAGATATATAAAATAGCCTTACATATGAAAAAGGATACCAATCACACAGGTTGGTATCCTTAATTTTTTATTCATCTGAAGAAAGAAGCATACGGTCATTATCCAGCTCGCTTCCGCTTGTTATCTTGAATTTTTCAAGAAGATCTGCGGTTGTAAGCTTTTTCTTTTCTTCCCCTTTGATATCATAAATGATTTTTCCGTCATTCATCATAATAAGCCTGTTGCCTATTGCAATGGCGTCCTTCATATTATGCGTAATCATTATGGTTGTAAGGTTGTTTTTCTCAACAATCTGGGTTGTAAGCTCAAGCACCTTATGCGCTGTTTTTGGATCAAGCGCAGCTGTGTGCTCGTCAAGCAAAAGAAGCTTAGGCTTTTTTAGTGTTGCCATAAGAAGCGTTATGGCCTGCCTTTGTCCGCCGGAAAGAAGACCTACCTTTGAGGTTAATCTTGTTTCAAGCCCTAAGTCAAGCGAGCTTAAAAGCTCAATATATCCTGCTTTTTCCTTTTTGGTTACGCCGGGAGCAAGCGTTCTGAATTTTCCTCTGCGTGATGCAAGGGCAAGATTTTCCAAAATCTGCATATCAGCGGCAGTGCCGTTCATAGGATCCTGAAAAACTCTTCCAAGAAATTTTGCTCTTTTGAATTCCGGAAGCTTTGTAACATCCTGTCCGTCAATGGAGATTGTGCCGCTGTCAACAGGATAAACGCCTGCTATCATATTCAGCATGGTTGATTTGCCTGCACCGTTGCCTCCGATAACGGTTACAAAATCCCCTTCATTAAGGGTTAAGTCAATACCGTTAAGGGCACGCTTTTCGTTAACCGTTCCCGGATTAAAGGTTTTATAAACACCTTTGATTTCAAGCATTTGCAGCACCTCCCTGTGGTTTTATCTTTTTGCGGATAACCTTGCTTTTCCAGTAAGGAACGCCAAGGAATAATGCAACAACAATGGCTGAGAACAGCTTTAGGTCGTTTGCAGGAAGTCCCAGTGAAATAACAAGTGAAATAACAATATAATAGATAACTCCGCCTATAACAGCAGCAAAAAGCTTTAACGCAAAATTCTTGAAAAGCTTGCCGAAAATAACCTCGCCTATAATTACTGCAGCAAGGCCGATAACAATGGCGCCTCGTCCCATATTGATATCTGCAAAGCCCTGGAACTGAGCAAGAAGAGCGCCTGAAAGTGCAACGATACCGTTTGAAATTACAAGAGCAATAATTTTGTTTACATTTGTGTTTATTCCGTTTGCTCTTGCCATGTTCTGGTTGTTTCCCGTTGCCCTGATGGAATGGCCAAGCTCTGTACCGAAGAACCAATACAATATCGCAATAATTGCGGCAACAAAGGCAAGGCCTACCAAAATTGATTTTTTTGTGTAAAGCATATTAACAAGAAAGCTGTATTTACTTGAATTAAGCGCCTGATTAGACTGCCCCATTATATCAAGATTAACGGAATACAGCGCAAGCTGTGTAAGAATACCTGCAAGAATGGGTGGAATTCCGAAAACGGTATGGAATATACCTGTTGCCAAACCTGCAATGCAGCCTGCAATAAATGCAATAACAAGCGAAACATAAATATTCATTCCGCTGATTGTGCACATTGCAAAAACAGCTCCGCCGGTTCCGATTGAGCCGTCAACCGTTAAATCTGCGAAATCAAGAATACGGTATGTAATATATACACCGATTGCCATTATACCCCAAATAATACCCTGCGCCGCCGCACCCGGAAGGGTATCTATAAATCCAGACAGCATATTGTACCTCCAATTAAAAGAGCGATAAGCACAACTTACCGCTCTTGCTTTGTTATATTTTAAAACAATTATTCTGCTGTGTCAATAGCAATATAATCGTTTGGAACTTCAATGCCAAGTTCCTTGCAGATTTCCGCATTATATTTCTTTGTGAATTTAGGAGCATATCCGATTTCCATTTCGGCAGGATTTTTGCCCTCTGTAAGAATCTGAGCTGCCATTTCACCTGCAGCATATCCGATATCATAATAGCTGATTGTAAGTGTAACAACGCCGCAGCCCTTTAAAATTCCCTCTTCGCCTGCGAAAACAGGTGTTTTGGCAGGCCTTGCAACTGCATCAATAATGCCGGTGTTCTTTGCTGCCGTGTTATCTGTTGGTATATAAAGTACATCGTTATCGGCAACAGCCTTTGAAGCTATGGACTGAAGATCGTTGGAATCGGCAAACGGATATTCAGTTGCAGTAATTCCTAATTCAGCAAGATACTTGGTAACCTCTGTTGCCTGATATTTTGAATTAGGCTCTGCAGAGCAGTAAACAATACCAACTGTTTTTGTATCAGGGCAGATTTCTTTAATCATTGCAGCCTGCTTGTCAAGCGGTGCAAGATCGGATGTGCCTGTTACATTGCAGCCTGTTTTGCCGGTGAAATTACTGATTTCAAGAGCAACGCCGTATTCTGTTACGGATGTTCCGACAATCGGGATTTCCTTGGTTGCGGCAAATGCAGACTGAACAACAGGTGTTGCGTTTGCCATAATCAAATCAACCTTATTTGATGCATAACGGTTAACAATGGTTGAGCAGTTCGGAACCTCGCCCTGTGCATCGTTGTATTCAAATTCAACGTTTTCTGCACCAAGCTTTTCTGTAACAGCAGCCTTAAAGCCTTCTGTTGCAGCATCAAGAGCAGCGTGGGTTTCCCACTGTGCAATGCCTATTTTATATTTTTTTGTTCCATTGCCGCCTTCGCCGCCTGATGATGAGCAGGCTGCAAAAACAGTTCCTACAAGCAAAACTGCAAGGCAGGCTGCAATTATTTTTTTTACTGACTTTTTCATTCTTCTTCTCCTTAAAAAATTGAGTTTTACAAACGCTTTAAAGCGTTAAAGCATATGTGATTAAAAATATATTATCATAATTATAAAAAGCTGTCAAACAAATTGTTTTGTTTAACAGCTTTTTTGTATATATTACCAATTGAGCGGCTATTCATTTGTGCAAATTTTTATTACAGTTGTTCTGCAATAGAGTAAATAAGGTTTTTTGATTTTTCCCATCCAAGGCAGGGATCAGTAATGGATTTGCCGTAAATGCCTTCCTCAATTTTCTGGCATCCGTCTTCAATATAGGATTCAATCATAAAGCCCTTAACAAATTTATTTATATCCTTGCTGTGGCGCATGGAATGCAGAACTTCGTTCGCAATCCTTATCTGCTCTTCATACTTTTTGCCGCTGTTCGAATGATTCGTATCTACGATAACGGACGGATTTTTGTAGCCTGTATTTGCCCCATACATATTATAAAGGGTTATCAGATCCTCGTAATGATAGTTCGGGTGGCAGATTCCGTGCTTGTCCACACCTCCTCTTAAAATTGCATGCGCAAGATCATTTCCGTGGGAATTAACCTCCCAGCCGCGATAAATAAAGGTGTGGCTGCCCTGAGCAGCGGTAATTGCATTGAGCATAACGCCGTAATCGCCGCTTGTGCCGTTTTTCATTCCGCAGGGAACGTCCATTCCGCTTGCTGTTAAGCGGTGATCCTGATTTTCAACGCTTCTTGCGCCGACTGCAACATAGGAAAGCAAATCGCTTAAATAGCGATAGTTTGAGGGATAAAGCATCTCATCGGCGCAGGTTAATCCTGTTTCTTCAATTGCCTTTGCATGAAGCGAACGAACTGCGATAATGCCGTCATACATATCCGGTTCTCCGCTTGGGTTTGGCTGATGCAGAAGGCCCTTGTAGCCTGCTCCCGTTGTTCTGGGCTTTCCGGTATAAATTCTGGGTATAATTATGATTTTATCGTTAACCTCTTTCTGAACCTCGGCAAGGCGGTGAACATAGTCAAGCACGCTTTCCTCTCTGTCTGCAGAGCAGGGGCCGATAATAAGCAGAAATTTATTGCTTTCTCCTTTGAAAACCTTTGCAATTTCTTTATCGCGGTTTCTTTTTACCTCTGCTGATTTTTCGCTTAAAGGATAAAGTTCCTTAACCTCCTTCGGGATGGGAAGCTTGCGGACAAACTGCATATTTTTCATGGAATTGTCTTCTGTTATCATCATAAGTTTTCACCTCTGTTATAATATACTTAAGTATTTATTTAAAATTATTCTATTACTTTATGATAAACTTGTCAATAAAAAAGGAACAGCATGGGTCACCCTGCGTAAGATGTATTCTGTATGCAGGGTATCCCTTATGCTGTTCCCTTAAATCTGTTTGTTTTTTAGAAATTATCAAGAAGCGACTTGTAGAATTCGCAGTAATCCGTTCTTTCGTCGGCAGTAAAGGCCATTGCCTCTCTTGGATGGCGGTTGAGCTGACCCGTAAGCATATACTGAATATCATAGCCCCAAACAACGCCGCTCTCTTTAAGCGGAATCATATAGTTTTCAATAAAGGTTAAAAGGCTGTAAAGATTATACTTGGGATTTTTAAGAAAGCCAAGCAAAAGCTCCATTGCGCAGTTTCCGGCACCTCTGCCCATTGCCATTGCGGTTGCATCCAGATATGATACACCGTAAGACATGGTTTCAATTGTGTTTGCAAAAGCAAGATTCTGGTTGTTATGTGCGTGGAAACCGATAGCTTTTCCGTATTTCTCCCCGATTTCAAGATATTTTTTTGCAAGATTTCCTGCATTTTCCGGATAAAGCGAGCCGTAGGAATCCACAAGGTAAATAACATCAACGCTGCTTTGTCCAAGCATCTCAAGTGCATCGGCAAGCTGATCGTTGTTTGCCTGGCTGACTGCCATGATGTTGCAGGTTGTTTCATAGCCGAGATTGTGGAAATATTCAATCATTTCAACTGCTGCAGGAATCTGATGAATGTAGCAGGCTACACGAATCATATCAATAACGGATTCTGATTTCGGAATGAAATCCTCCCGGAAATCACATCTGCCAACATCGGCCATAACGGCAATCTTCATATCCGAAACATTATCGCCTACGATGCTTCTGATATCTGCTTCATCACAGAATTTCCATTTGCCGAATTTTTTCGGGTCAAAAAGATTTTTTGAAGCACGATAGCCGAATTCCATATAGTCAACACCGCATTTGATGTTGGATTTATAAAGCTCGGTTACAAATTCATCCGTAAATTCAAAATTGTTGCAGAGTCCGCCGTCTCTGATTGTTGCATCAAGCACCTTAACATCCGTGCGAACTGTCATTAAATTGCCTTTTCTTGGTGCCATAATTAACATCTCCCTGTACTTTAGCGCTTTAAAGTCTAATCACTTTAAAGCGGATTAGTGCATATTATAGCAAAGAAGCCGCAATTTGTCAAGCACAGAAAATAAAGAATTTTATAGTGGTACTTTTAAATAATAAAATTCTATTCAAGATTATCTTCTATTTCATTAAATAGTTCCAAAAGAAAATCACCTAAATCCTGATTAGTTTGTTCGAATATGATAAATTCATTAGGTGAAGGCATTGCATATACAACAGTAGGTTCCCCGTCTTTTGTAAGCTTGTTATAATTTAGGTAATTGATCCATTCATCTTCATTAATTAAAGGAACAAACCTCTTATCAACCTATAAACCATATTTATTGTCAATTTCTATATGACCTATTATGTCCATACCCGTAGTATGTGAATCGCTGAAATTAGACACAATAAAATTACCTGTATATGACAAACATCCTTTTCGTAATAATTCATAATGTTGTTTTGACAATTCAAAGCCTAAATAATCCTCCAATTCGTCCTTTGCTTTGTCACTGCAGCAGTCATATATTTTATAATCCGGCAATGTTTTTGCAAGTCTTAATGCCTTTTCAAAATTCTTGTAACTCATTATTCTTTATCCTCCACATATCTTCTTAATCTGTATTTCCAATATGTTTTGTATTGAGCCTTAAATCATAACATTACAATTTCATTTGCAATTTCCTGAATAGTTTTATTGTTTGTATCAATCTTAATTGTATTTAGATTTTGATACATAGGAATTCTTGCGATACTTTTTTCTATAGCATTTTCGGAACGTATTCCATTTGTGATATCTGAAATGATTCTATTGCATAAATTAGTTTCATCAGCAATTAGCGAAACTATTTTAATCTTGCAATTCTCTATATATAGTTTTTCTAAAATGGAGTCAATGATAAATTGCTTGTGCATTACCCAACAAAAAATAACATTTTCATAGGAAGAGCATTGAAGAAAATTATTTAGTAAATAACAAATATTGTCTATTACCATTACCTTTGTTTCTTCAGTTACTTGGAAAGGATTGGCGTCCCAGCAGCAGTCGCCATCGAGGAAAACACTGTTAGGCAAAATTTGCTTCAATTGTTGACTTACTGTTGTTTTGCCAACTCCCATTGTTCCACCAATCAAATATAGTGTTTTCATATATGCCTCCCCAAAAATCCGTTTTATCTGTTAATAAAATCATATCATAAAATAAACCCAAGGACAATAGTATCCTCGGGTTTAAAAACTATGTTATTAGTGAAACTTATTTAATAACTCTTACTCTGATAACGCCGTCGATTTTCTTGATGTCGTCAACAACATTTTCGGGAATATCGCTGTCTGCATCAATGATACTGTATGCGATTTCACCGCGGTTTTTATCCTCAAAGTTGGCAATGTTGATGCCGTCCTTGCTGATTGTATCCGTAATGGTTGCAATCATGTTCGGCTGGTTTTTGTGGATAACGGTAATTCTTGCAGCACCGCATTTTGCAGATGAAACAGCAGGCATATTAACTGAGTTTTTTATATTTCCGTTTTCAAGGAAATCAATAAGCTCCATTGCGCCCATTGATGCGCAGTTTTCTTCGCTCTCGGGTGTTGAAGCACCAAGATGCGGAAGTGCGATAACGCCGTCAATATCAATTAAATCTGCTGACGGAAAATCGGTTACATAAGCAGCCATCCTGCCGTCCTCAAGAGCAGCAACAACATCTGCACTGTTTGCAAGATCACCGCGGGCAAAGTTAAGGATTCTTACAGTATCCTTCATTTTATCAATGTTTGCTTTGCAGATAAGCTCCTTGGTTTCGGATGTAAGCGGAACATGAACCGTAACATAATCTGCAGCAGGGAAAATTTCGTCAAGATTGTTGTTAACAGTAACCTCTTTCTTAAGAGTTTCTGCTAATTCAGCTGTAAGGAACGGATCATAGCCGACAACATCCATGCCAAGGTCAACCGCTGCGTTTGCTACAAGCCTACCGATAGCGCCGAGACCGATAACAGCAAGTGTTTTGCCCTTGATTTCCGGACCTGCAAAAGCACTTTTACCCTTTTCAACGCTCTTGCTTACATTTTCATCGTTTTTGATGGTTTTGCACCAGTCAATAGCCTTTGTAATCTTACGGCTTGCAAGAAGAAGTCCGCAGATAACAAGCTCCTTAACTGCGTTTGCATTTGCACCGGGAGTATTGAAAACAACAATGCCCTTGTCTGTGCAATCAGCAACAGGAATATTGTTTACGCCTGCGCCTGCTCTTGCAATTGCAAGAAGGGATTCGGGCATTTCCATTTCATGCATGGAAGCGGAACGAACCATAATGGCATCGGGATTTTCAACAGCATCACCGCAGGTGTATTTATCTGTATCAAATTTTGAAATACCTACATTGGAAATTTTATTTAAGGTTTTGACAGTAAACATTATTTATTATCCTCCTCAAATTTTTTCATGAATGCAACAAGCTTTTCAACGCCCTCAATCGGCATTGCATTGTAAATGGAAGCTCTCATACCGCCGACACTTCTGTGGCCCTTAAGGTTAACAAAGCCTGCTTCTGTTGCTTCCTTGATGAATTTCGCATTGAGCTCATCACTGTCTGTAACAAAAGGAACATTCATAAGGGAACGGTCCTCCGGAACAACCGTGCCCTTAAACATTTCACTGCTGTCAAGGAAATCATAAAGAATTTTTGCCTTCTTTTCGTTGTATTCTTTAAGACCCTCAAGACCGCCGAAGGTTTCCTTAATCCAGTCAAGAACCAGCTTGCAGATATAAATTGTCCAGCACGGAGGAGTGTTATAGAGGGAATCGGCATCTGCCTGAACCTTGTAGTTCATCATAACAGGGCAGATATCCCTTGCGTTGCCAAGAAGATCCTCACGGATAATTGCTACTACCAGACCTGCAGGGGCAACATTTTTCTGAGCACCGAAATAAACAACGCCGAATTTTGAAATATCAAGCGGCTCTGAAAGAGCACAGGAAGAAACGTCTGCAATAAGAACCTTATCGCCTACAGGCGGAAGCTCCTTGTAAACTGTTCCGTAAATTGTGTTGTTCAGGCAGATATAAACATAGTCTGCATCTTCTCTGAAATCCTCAGGTTTTGTTTTCGGAATATAGCTGAAGGTTTTGTCTGCTGATGAAGCAACCGCCTTAACATCGCCGTATTTCTGTGCTTCCTGATATGCTTTTTTTGCCCACTGGCCTGTGATGATGTAATCAGCCTTGCCCGATCCATTCATAAAGTTGAGCGGAATTGCCGAAAACTGAGCAGATGCACCGCCCTGTAAAAATAATACCTTATAATTATCAGGGATTTTGTAAAGCTCTCTCATAAGAGCCTCTGCTTCCTTGATGATTTCGTCAAAAACCTTTGAACGGTGGCTCATTTCCATAACGGACTGACCCGAGCCCTTGTAGTCAAGAATTTCTGCGCCTGCCTTTTCAAGAACAGATACAGGAAGTGTAGACGGACCTGCACTGAAATTATAAACTCTTGCCATAATAATGTCCTCTCTTTCATAAATATAAATATGTATGCTTAGTTAAAGCGATAATAACTATTATATGGATATTCAACTTTTTGTCAATGAATATAGGATAACTTTGTGATTTTTCACAAATAATTGACAATTATTTAACAATATTGTTCGTTTTTTGCTTTAATATTGTTCGGAAAGCAAAAAATAACTGCGGCAGTTTGAAACTACCGCAGTTTTTATAAACGGATTATTGATTTTTCTGAGCCTGAACAAGTGCACTTTGGAATTTAGACTGTTTCTTTTTCTTCGGCTTGTATGCAGGCGGATTGCTGAGCTTCTTTGTGTATTTGTTCTTTTTGCCGGTGATTTTGTTGATTTCCCGAACAGGACCTGCCATATATTCACTCATATATTCGTTCGCAACAGCCATCATTTCGGGGTCATTTTTCATTTCACCGAGAATGGAAACACCGATAATGTCCTGAACCTCGTTTGTGCCGTCCTCATAAACCTCATTCAGCATTTTGAAAAGCTTTTTCCGGTCTGCCGCTGTTCCGTTTTTGATTACGTTAAGCACCTTTGGTGTGCCGATTTCCTTAAAAAAGGTTTCCGGAAGAAAATCGCCGTATTCAACAATGTTATGCTTTATATCTTCCTTGGCTTCGGGATAGAGAACACCGAAGCGGTTTGCAAGCGAATCCACATCATAGCTTATAAGGCCGCTTTTTGCCTTTCCTCTTGAAATACCCTTTGGCATTTTAACGCTTTCCACATCTGCCTTTTTTCTTGTTGCAAAAATAGGTTTGATTTCGTCAATGGCTTCGTTTGCGGCAGAACGGCAGGCGCGTTCGTCCGCCCTGTCAAGTTCAAATAAGGATTTGGAAATAGAGTTGAATTCCGTTTCATCCCCATTGTCCTCGTCTGCGCTTTCAATGGACAGGATATTCGTTTTCTTATCAAAGGTAAAGCGGTAAAGACCTTTGTTTCCTTTGAATGTTAAGGTGTTGTCCTCTTTATGAATTTTGGAAAAACCAAGTTCCTTATTTGTATCGGCAAGATATTTTTCAATAATTTTATAGGCTTCAATCAGTTCCATAAAATCTCTCTCCAATGCTTTTTTGTAATTTGTGAGTAGTATTATACCACAATAAAATACAGTTTGTCACTATATATTTTTAAAATATAGTTTTTATTTATATTGAATTGACAAATCTAATATGATACAATAATATATCTTAATTGGAATAAATTATTAAAATAAAGGTAAGCAGATATATTACAAGGTTCTCGTAACGGTCAAAAGTTTCACTTTTTGGTGCCGCAGGGGTTCTTATAATATTAGTACGAATACTTATGAGGTGAACCTTAAAATGAACAAAAAAACGATTGCTGTTCTTTTCGGCGGTGTTTCTTCGGAGCATGATGTAAGCACTGTTTCCGCAAAGGGAATTCTTTCAAACATTAACAGGGAAAAATACAATCTTATCCTTTTGGGAATTTCAAAAAAAGGGGAATGGTTTTTATTTGATGATGATATAAATCTTCTTCCGAATGATGAATGGCTGCATTCAAAGAGCCTGAAAAAGGCGTTTATTTCTCCCGATACGGCTGTTCACGGAATTATTACCGAGAACGGGGAACAGATTTATGTTGATGCGGTTTTCCCCGTGCTTCACGGAAAGAACGGGGAGGACGGAACGGTTCAGGGCTTATTGCAGCTTGCACAGATTCCTTTTGTAGGCTGTGATGCAACCTCCTCCGGTGTTTGTATGGATAAGGGGATAACAAATGCTGTTCTTGATGCTGTTGGAATCCGGCAAGCAAAATGGACTGCGTTTTCAGAGTATGAATACAGAAAAAATCCTGATAAATACATAAATTCGGCTATAGAAAAGCTTTCTCTTCCGATTTTTGTTAAGCCGGCCAATGCGGGCTCATCAGTTGGTATTTCAAAGGCGGCAGATGCCGAAGAGCTTAAAAACGGAATTGAAATTGCGTTTAAGGAAGATAAAAAGGTTGTGCTGGAGGAATTCATAGAAGGAAACGAGGTTGAATGTGCTGTTCTCGGCAATGAAAATCCTATTGCTGCCGAAGTTGGTGAGGTACTTGCCGCTGCAGAATTCTATGATTTTGATGCGAAATATAATAATCCCGCTTCGCAGACGTTTATTCCGGCAAGGCTTTCCGAAGAAAAGCGGAATGAAATAAGAGAAACGGCGCTTAATGCATATAAAGCACTTGGCTGTGAGGGGCTTTCAAGGGTTGATTTCTTCGTCAGAAAAGATAACGGCGATGTGCTTTTAAATGAGATAAACACGATACCCGGTCAAACGCCGATCAGTATGTATCCAAAGCTTTTTGAGGCTGTGGGTATTCAATATGCCGATCTTATTGACAGATTTATTGAGCTTGCACTTGCAAGAGGGGGAAAATTTTAATGGATAAAAGGCCAATCGGTATATTTGATTCAGGGCTCGGCGGCCTTTCAGCCGTTAAGGCGGTTCTGAAATATATGCCAAATGAAAATATTGTTTATTTTGGGGATACCCAGCGTGTGCCGTATGGCTCAAGAAGCGAGGAAACAATAGAAGCCTTTGCAAAAGAGGATATCGCTTTTCTTGAAAAGTTTAACTGCAAGCTGATTATGGCTGCCTGCGGAACGGTTTCTTCGGTTGCAGTTAATGCTGCAAAGCAGGTTGAAGACAGGTTTGTAGGTGTGGTAAAGCCTTCCTGCAAGGCTGCTGTTCGGGCAACGGAAAACGGAAGAATCGGTGTAATGGCAACGGCTGCTTCTATCAACAGCGGTGCCTATACAAGGGAAATACAGAAGCTGGATAAGGATATGATTGTTGAAGGTGTTTCCTGCCCCGTGCTGGTTACGCTGGTTGAAAACAACTGGATTGATAAGGATGATTATATTTCCCGAGAAATTATTAAGCGGTATACAGCTCCTCTTCTTGAAAAGGGTGTGGATACAATTATTCTCGGCTGTACGCATTTTCCGCATCTGGCACCGCTTATTCAAAGCGTTGTCGGTGATGATATTACGCTTATAGACAGCGGCTACGAAGCTGTTATGGAAGCAAAGCATATTTTAGAGGAAAAGGAGATGCTGAATATCAGCGGAAAGGGCGAGGCACGCTTTTTCGTTTCCGATAAAATGCAGAATTTTTCGGGTATTGCCAATACGCTGCTCGGGATGGATATTTCCAAGAAGGTTGAATATAAAAATATAACGGAATGAGTTATGGACAGAATACTTTTACAAATCACAGGCAGTCAGCTGGTTGACGGACAGGCAGATCAGATAGAAATTACTACAATAGGAACAATGCGTGATGACGGTGCTGCCTACATTATCAGATATACGGAAGAACAGGAGCCTCCTATGGCGCCTGTTAAGGTTACGGTAAGAATTCAGAAGGATGAAAGCACGGTTCAGGTAACAAGAACGGGCGGTGTGGAAAGCTGCCTTATCGTTGAAAAGGCTAAGCGAAATCAGTGTAATTATGATACGGGATTCGGCAATCTGCTTATGGGTATTTACGGCAGAGCAATTGAAACGGATGTAAAGGACGGAAACGGAAGCTTTGCGTTTGAATATGATATTGATGTAAACGGTGCGGTAACATCCAAAAACACTGTAAATATGGTGTACAGTATAAAATAAACATAAGAATAAAACAGAAACAGGAGAAACAAAAATGTCTTTACTTGTTAAAGAAACTCAGCTTGAATTAAGAAGAAGAATCTTAGAGGCACTCGGCAGGGCAGTTGCAAATGGGGAACTGCCGGCAGAGCCTATTCCGGATTTTATAGTTGAACGTCCGTCAAACAGCGCAAACGGCGATTTCTCAACAAATGTTGCTATGGCAGGTGCAAGGGCGTTCAAAAAGGCTCCCCGTGCTATTGCAGAAAGCATTGTAAAAAATCTTGATTTAGAGGAATCCCTTTTTGACAGGGCGGAAATAGCAGGTCCGGGCTTTATCAATTTCTTTCTTTCTCAGCAGTATTATACTGAGATTTTAAAGGATATTGCAGCTAAGGGCGAAAATTACGGAAAATCGGATTTCGGCAAGGGAAAAAAGGTGCTTGTTGAATTTGTGTCTGCAAATCCTACCGGGCCGATGCATATCGGAAATGCAAGGGGCGGCGCAATCGGTGATTGCCTTGCTTCGGTGCTCGATTATGCAGGCTATGACGTAAGTCGTGAATTTTATGTTAATGATGCGGGAAATCAGATTGAAAAATTTGCAACCTCGCTTGAGGTGCGTTATCTTCAGCTTTATAAACAGGGCATTGAAATGCCGGAGGATGCTTATCAGGGTGCGGATATAACAGAGCATGCAAAGGCCTTTGCCGAACAATTCGGTGATAAATATGTTGAAACGGAAAGCAGCGAAAGAAGAAATGCGCTTGTTGATTTTGCGCTTCCGAAGAATATAGCGGGTCTTGAAAGAGATTTGCTGCAGTACAGAATCAAATATGACCGTTGGTTTAAGGAAAGCAGTTTGCATAATGACGGCTCCGTAGCTGCGGTGATAGACAAGCTTAAATCGCTTGGCGTTACCTATGAAAAGGACGGTGCGCTCTGGTTTAAGGCTTCTGAATACGGAAATGATAAGGATATTGTTCTTATCCGTGCAAACGGGCTGCCCACCTATATTGTTCCGGATATTGCTTATCATTATAATAAGCTTGTTACAAGGGGAAATGACATTGCAGTTGATGTTCTCGGTGCCGATCACCACGGCTATGTGCCCCGAATGAAGGCTGCCTTAACGGCTCTCGGCATTGATGCCGGCAGGCTCAACTGCGTAATTATGCAGATGGTACGTCTTGTTCGTGACGGAGAAACCATCAAGCTTTCAAAGCGTTCGGGAAAAGCAATAACGCTTACAACGCTTCTTGAAGAGGTGCCGATTGATGCGGCAAGATTTTTCTTTAATCTTCGTGAGCCGAATTCCCATTTTGATTTTGATCTTGATTTGGCTGCTCAGCAGACAAGCCAGAATCCGGTTTATTATGTTCAGTATGCACATGCCCGTATCTGCTCAATCATTAAAAAAGCGGAAAATGAAGGTGTTACAATCCGAACAGCAACAGATGATGAACTGAATCTTTTGAATACAAGCGAAGAGCTGGAACTGATTCGCCATCTTTCGGGCTTAACAGACGAAATTATTACAGCGGCAAAGGCATATGACCCTGCAAAAATAACGCATTATGTTATTGAGCTTGCAACTCTTTTTCATAAGTTTTATAATGCACAGCGTGTAATGTGTGATGATGAAGGATTGAAGCAGGCAAGATTAAATCTTTGCATAGCTGTCAAAGATACAATTAAGAATATTTTAACCATGCTTAAAATTGATGCACCTGTATCAATGTAAAAAGCAGAAATAAGAGAGGTAAACTATGTCATCAGCAAGAAGCCGGCTGCTTCACAGCATAGGCGGCAGTGTGTTCAGATATATTTATAAAAATCCAAAGCGGAATATGCTTCGCCTTGTTAAATTGGGAAAAAAGTTTGCAGGAAAAATGTATCCCGAAAGCACTTTTACAACGCCTATTGATATCATTTCTAATGAAAATAACATATGGCATCAATATCTTTTTAATGGTATAAAGGATATTGATAAGGACTTTTTGCAGCATGCTGCGCTTACTTTTGCCATTGATCTCGGACTGATCGGTACATCAACCCTGCGAAAAAAGAGGGATGAGCTTCATTGCAACATTCCATGGGTTGTGCTTCTTGATCCAACCTCTGCCTGCAATATGAAGTGCAAGGGCTGTTGGGCTGCCGAATACGGCCATAAATCAAATCTTTCCCTTGATGAAATGAGAAAGATTATAGCCGAAAGCAAAGCGCTTGGTACACATTTCTTTATGTATACGGGCGGCGAGCCGCTTATCCGCAAAAAGGATCTGATAACGCTTGCTCTTGAAAATCAGGATTGCATTTTCCTTGCCTATACAAACGGAACGCTTGTTGATGAAGCGTTCTGCCTTGATTTAAAGAAATGTAAAAATTTCGGACTTGCCCTTTCCATTGAGGGAACCGAAGAAACAAATGACAACCGCCGCGGCAATGGTGCTTATCATAAAACGCTGGAGGCGATGGCGTTGCTTAAAAAGCATGGCTGTATTTTCGGCACCTCTGTTTGCTATACAAGCAGAAACTGTGAGGCTGTTACAAGCGATGAATTTTATGATAAAATGATTGAATACGGTGCTAAATATATGTGGTATTTTCATTATATGCCGGTTGGCAGTGATGCAGATACCGAGCTGCTTTTATCTCCCGAACAGAGAGAGCATGTCTATCGTTCCATAAGGGAAAAGAGAAACAATAAAACCGGTAAGCCTATATTCACGGTTGATTTTCAGAATGATGCGGAATTTGTCGGCGGCTGTATTGCGGGCGGAAGAAACTATTTTCATATTAATTCGGAGGGCGATGCAGAGCCTTGCGTATTTATTCATTATTCCGATTCCAATATTCGTGAAAAATCCATTCTTGAATGCTTAAGATCTCCTCTTTTTAACGAGTATTATAAGGGCCAGCCGTTTAATGAAAATATGCTGCGCCCCTGCCCGATGCTTGAAAATCCTCAGGCACTCCGTAAAATGGTTGACCGAAGCGGTGCTAAATCAACAAACCTTCTTTGCTCTGAAAGTGCCGATGCGCTTTGTGCAAAGTGCGATGCCTATGCAAAAGGATGGGCGCCAAAGGCAAAGGAAATCTGGGAGGAAAAGGAACGCTTCAATCCGTTTACACAGTATTATCGTGATACACCCGAGGGAAAAACAGGCTATAAGCCGGAAGATTATTAAAAACATATTTGATGAATGAATAGAAAAAGTCTAATTAACAAATTTCTACACGCTGGAAGATTTCGAGAAATGGAACAGAATTTTGCATTTTGCGAGTGGGAGCTGTACGTTGGTACTGCCTCCGAGCAAAAGGCAAAAAACGTCAAACACCGCAGAAACTCAACGTTTCTGCGGTGTTTAATATACATTGTTGCAAAGCGGGTCGTCGAGGACGCCGACCCCCTACGGTAATGTAATTACTATAACATATTTTTCACTTTGGCGTGGTTCTGACCACTTTATCGACAATCTGGAGTAGTCAAAAGACTGCTTTTCTTTTATACAGTATAAACAGGGCTTGTAATTGCAAGGGGCTGTTCGGTTCCGTCTGTTGTGCCCCAAAGCTCTGCTCTGTACCAATGGCCCTTCTGCAATTCAATTTCAATGTTTTTTGTGTTTTTATCTGTTCTGCATACGGTTTTATTGCCGTTTGTAACGATTCTGATTTCTTTATATTCAATGTTTTTATTGCCGCAATATTTTTTTCTTGCATCGGGATTACAGTTAAAATCAAACATTGCGGTGCCGCATGAAAGCGTTTCGCCTATATTATATACATTATTATTCTGCAAAACAGTAAAAGAAAATTCAGCACCAACAGATACAACCATTCTGCCGCCCTTTATGGCATTCAGTGCATTTTCTTCGTTGACTTCTCCGTCCATTCCAAGATAAGTGCAGCCGAAAAGTGAATTGTTGTTCTGCGGTCTGTGCCAATCCTTTCCGTAGCTTGCGGCAAGATGATAGCCCCTGTCAAGAAGTGAGGTCCAGAAGGCAAGCGCTCTGTCATTTTCCGTGTTGCCATCGTGAAATGCTTCGTGCCATATTTCAATGTAATTTACATTTTCCCATTTTGTAACGTTGAATTCCCATCGTCCGCCCGTGCATATCGGTGAGCCGCATTGAAACGGATGCGCAACGCCAACCGTTCCGCCGGCGTTTCTGACGGCAGATATTTTTTCATCTATATTGTCGGGAACGGCATCACGCCAGTCTACAAAGCTTTTTGCCCCAAGCACAAGCATATGTCCGAAATAAGTGGTCCATTCAATTCCTTTGATAAACGGAATAATATCGCTGTTAAGCTCATGTGTACCGCTGAAGGTGTTGTGGTCTGTTAATGCAATAAGGGAAAGCTCATTTTCAACAGCTGCAAGCTGGAGTGTTTCAGGTGTGAAATCGCCGTCTGAATGCATTGTGTGGCAATGAAGCTCACAAGGGATGTATTTCATATTTTCTCTTCTCCTGTAATTCTTACATGATAGCTAACCTCGCAGGCACAGCAGTGAACATTCAAAACAAGTGTCCATTCCCCGCTTGTAATTTCGCCCTTTTCAAAGCCGACAGAAGCAAAGCTTTCGCTGATTTCGTGATGCTGCCTGTTTGCCTGCCTGTGTGCCGCTCCACGGTACTTTCGGTTTTCGTCAAGCGAAAGGGTAATTAGGTTTTTTACAGGCATAAAAACCTTTGGTTCGGCTTTGTATTCCGGTTCAAGATATTTTTCAATGCTTTTCTGCAGCAGTTTCGTTGCTTTCACCTCATCCTCAAGCAATTTCGGTGAATATTCATAATCTATAATCAGCTTTTCAATTCCGCTCGGAACATTAAATTCAAGCGGAATATTCGTTTTGTCCTGTTCGGGCAGAATCCTGCCTGCCTTTTCAAAAATAAGCATAAGAATCTCTCCTTTTGTCTAATTATATCCAAGTTGACAAAATAATGCAATTGGTTGAAGAAATTAAACAGAAGTGGTATACTCATAAAAAGGGATGTGAAATTTATGGAAATGAATTTATGTAAATGGATGGAAAAGCTGAACGGTTCAAAGCCTGTTTTTGAATATAATCTTGTCGGCACACACGACAGTGTAACGCAGTATGTTCAGTTTTCGTATATTACAAGATGCCAGAACATGAGTATATATGATCAGCTTTGTATCGGTATCCGTATGCTGGATATAAGGGTTAAAAATGATGACGAAAGGCTGAAAATGGTGCACGCCTTTGCCAAGGTATTCAACACCCCCAATCCTTTTGGAAGGCAGATGGATCTGGCGGATGTTCTGGATCAGTGTTATCGCTTTCTGAAAGAAAATCCAAGCGAAACCATAGCCTTTCAGTTTAAAAATGACAGCGGTAAGGAATATGAAAAAAGCTTTGATAATCTGTTTTATACATATATTAAAGGAAATGAGGAAAAATGGTTTCTTGAAAACCGAATCCCGGCACTTAAGGAAGCAAGGGGTAAAATCATTCTTATCCGCCGCTGTCCGATGGAAAACAGAAAAGAATTCACATCGCTTAATACAGGGATAGATTTTTCCAACTGGACAGAGCAGCCGGAGGTTGTGCCCTATCCGCTTCCGCTTGAAACGGGAGGAGAAAACAGCGTTAAATTTATTATTCTTGACAGATATATGTATAAGCCGGTTCCGCGCTGGAGCGACTGTGTAAAGCCTTTTCTTGATCAGGCAAAGCCTTTTTCGGGGGAATATGTGCTGAATTATCTTTCAACAGCAGGCGGTCTTAAAGGCCCACGCAGAAATGCAAAGTATATTAACGCTCAATTCTTAAATTATCCGCTTAATAAGGAAAACTATTACGGAATCATCTGCTGTGATTTTCCTACAAAAGAATTAACACGTAAAATTATTGAAACGAATTTTTAAAAGTTAATAAAAAAAGAAAGGCACTGTGCAGTAATCTGCATAGTGCCTTTTTATCTGAAATAAAAATTTTTATGTTGGTGTACTCTGCCGGAGTATAGATATTCTTTTGTTTATAAGGTAAAATACTTTTGAAATGCAAAATTTGTCTATTAATAGATAAATTTAATAAATGGATATGAGGAGTTATATTATGAAAAAGTGTATTAATTGCAACAAAGTGTTTTCGGAAGATGTGCATTTCTGCAATGAATGCGGTGCATTGTTAACGGATGTTTCGGTTTGCCGGAATTGCGGCAAAGCAATTGAAAATGAAAGTGCATTGTTTTGTTCAGGCTGCGGTGCCGAAATCGGCGGAGATACAGAAGTTACGAAATCAAATATTAAGGATGCCGTTCACACTTCTGTAGAAAAGCTAAAAGAAAACGAATTTGTGAAATCTGTTAAAAATGATATTCAGAACAGTCAGTCTGTCAGTATGATTAAGGACAAGGTGAAAGATGCAACCGATAGCGTAAAAAATAAAGCAACGGGGATACCGTATTATAAAAAAAGGAAAATCGGTATTTTTGCCGGAGTATTCGCAGCAGTTGTTGTTTTGCTGCTGCTTGTTACAAGTATTCACACCTGTGATGAATGTGATAAAACATATTTAGGCAAAAAACACACTGTAACATTTTGGGGCGAAACTGAAAATTTGTGTAAAGATTGTTATGATGATTTTTATCGTTGGTAAAATGTTTAGTTTTTGATGTAGGTAAACGTATAAATTTTGATTAAACAGAACTAAAGAATTGGAGAATATTATGAAAAGGTTCTTTAAAGTATTAATATTGATTGGTTGCTTTGTATTAGCTTTTACTGGGTGCCATACAAGCACGCCAAACACTGATAAAAAAATTAATAATCAAATTGCGGCAACAACTTATCTTGATCAACAGATTTCATGCAATGGGCATTCATTATATGATTACTCCTTAACAAATGGTAACGATTGTATAGATAAAATATATAAGTTTGAATCTGATCCATATAACTTTATTGATGATCAAAATTATTTGGAAGAGAATTATACTGTAAAATACGAATATTCTTTTTTAGATGGAAATAAAAGCAACAATATTAAGGTGCAAAAATACTCACGTGACCGTAATGATGAGCAGCCTAGGTATTGTATGCAGTTCTTTTTTATGAAAGATATAGATAAAAAAGAAAACTTAGCAGTATATAAATCTTTCGAGATCGGAACAAATGGTTCCGTATGGGATAATGAATATTTTGGTTATTCATATGATGATAACGATAGATTGATAAATGTGATGTATGATGATTTAGGTCATGAAAACTATTTTTATTATGATGAAGATGGCTTTCTGTCATGTAGAACATTTGGAGATGATGTTGCCTATTATTCTTATGAAAAAGATGAAGCAGGAAATATTTTAAGTGTAAAAAAATCTGATGATTATGATGTTTTAGGACGATATGATTATGAATATGATTCTGATAATCATATTATTAGTGAAAAAAGCTATACTTTTAAAAACAACGCAGAAGAACGCCTGTCTGAAACGAAAACATTTTCTTATAACGAAGACGGCAATATTTCAATTATTAGCACTGAAGCATATGATAGTGATACAGAAAGCTATAAAGTTACCCGCAAAAGCTATTACTATGATGACAATAATAATATATCCCAGATTATTACTGAGAAAAACGAAAAGGCGGAATATATGCTTTTTGTGTATTCAGAAAATCCAAATGAATATGTTGAAACATACGGTTAATAAAGATGAGCGCGAATTAATATAAAATTTTACAGATGGAGTATAAATTAAGATGAAAAAAATTATTTCAATATTTTTATGTTTAACAATATGCTTGCTGTTTGCTTCCTGTTCTGTCAGTCAAAATCAGGAACAGGGAAAAGTTAAAGATAGTTATGACTATTCGGAAGATTATATGTCAATGTATAGAGCTAATTCATATCACAGAGGATTTATTAACACGGTAAAATCGAAAAATGGAAAATATTATTTTAATATTGGTAATATCGGTTATGATAAGTGTCCAGTTTATGAATTGTCTGCTTTAGATTTTAATAAGTCATGTGAAAATGAAAACTTATTAACATATGATGATATTGATGAGTATTATTATAATTATGGAAAAGATTTTTTTGAATTTGCTAATCTGGAAGATTGCAGTGGAGATGGAGAAATAGACTTGATTCAAACATATAAAAACTATTTATATGTTTTAATTAATTCGAGTCTTTACAAAATCAATTGTGATAATGCTGAGGAATATTCAAAAATATATCCGGTAAATGCAGAGGATGATATCAATACTTTTTTCTTTTATAAAGATGAAATGTATATTGTGAGTGGCATCGAGGAGCATTGTGTTATTACCAAAGCGGATTTAAACGGAAATGTATTAGGCGAGGTAATCCATGGCGGTGACGGTTTTCCGAGTGCGAGAGATGATGAATTATATAATATTTATGCTTCAGACGATTATTTGTATTTCATAATGAGGCAGGACGGCAGAGAATCAAATATATTTTTATATTGCAGATGTAAGCTTGATGGTAGTGACAAGCAGGTTTGGAAAATAGAAGATAGCGAATTCAAATTTGCAGCTAATGAAAAAAATATTGCAACGGTAAGCCGTCATTATGATTATGAAACAGGATCATATTCAGGATTAGATATAGAAATTTATGATTCAAAAGAATTATCCAATATAAAAGCTTTTTCAGTTTCTGCCAATGATGATATAAATGAATTTTTGGAAGATGAGGTATTATTTTATTCCCCTATTTTTTATAATGGTGAATCAATAGAAATTGACATGATTTTTGAAACAGCTGATATGCGTGAATTCCATTCACAAAGTTTCATTATTAATACAAATACAGAATTGGCAAGAAATTCATCGTTAAAAGGGCTGCTTATCAGACCTTCTTGCAATGAAACCTTTACAGCGCAATGGAAAATGACAGGTGAAGAATCCGCAAATCTGTATTTTTATAAAGTAGCAGATACACTGAATGAATAGCGATTTTTATGTTAAAGAGAGGTTAATTTATGAAATGTAATAATTGTGGCTATGAAATAAAAGAAAATGAAAAATTCTGCATGAATTGCGGACAGGCTGTATCTCAAACGGAAAATGGATTTCCTGCCGAAAACACAACTGAAACAGTAGAAGCCAAAACAAATGAGCTGAACGAAACCGGCGTGGTTGAATTTGATAAAACCATTCAGGCAAATTCTGATGAAGTTGTCATTGATAAAACACCAAAAAATCCAATGAAAAAAATTTTATTGTACAGTAAAATTTCCGTCTTTTTCATATTTATTATAGCTTTAATTAGCTGTATGTTTGCCGTTAATTCATCTACAAATAAAATGAAAAAAGCATTAGTATCTAAGCAAGCATATCAGGTCAATTCCCTTTATAATGAAGCTTATGGAAATCCCTCAAAAATAAAAAAATTTGATAAATGTTTATCGGAATTTTTGGATGAAGTAATTAACGATATCAATTCAAAAGTGTATATGACATCAGACCTTGATGAAAATGGCTATACAGTTGTTTATAGAGATTTGCAAAGCGACTGGGGGAATTTGATTTATGCAGAAAATGAAGATGAAACTATTTACTCAAGTATATCAGCTTACAATCAAAGCAAATGGGACGAGCTATGGAGTTTAATTAAATCGCGAGCGGCGTATTGTGCCGGAGTTTGTTTATTAGATACCAATCATGATCCTGAAAGTGCAATAGATTCGTTTATGAAAGTTTTGCAAACAGATAATTGCTATAGTAGTGCTATGGATAGTATATCTGCTTGTGTTGATATGTATGTTGAGCAAACAATGACAGACGTTGATAAGCTTATCAAAGATGGAGATATTGGCGGTGCTATATCTAAACTTGATTCGATAAATACATATCTTGCAGACAAGGGTATTGAGACAGATGACGTCAAGAAAAAGCTGGATGAAGCATTAGCAGAATACTCAAAGGTTTATTATGATAAAGCAGAAACCTGCTTTAAAGAAAAAGATGTTGATGGTGCAATAGGAAATATTAAAGTAGCGTTAGAAATGCAGCCTGATAATGTGGATTATCAAACAAAGTATGATACTTATCAGCAATATTTACCGTTTTATTTATACCTGAAAGATAACATTATTGCCACAGAAAATTTATCGACAGATTGGGTACATTTTGATACACATTCTACTGCAAATGATAATTCTGAAATGTCACATGCTATTGAATTTGGACATAGTCAATTTACAAATACAAATATTTATAATTTGCAATATAATTTAGCTGGAAAATATGATACTGTTAGCGGAAAAATATTTATATCCAAAACATATAAAAGTGATGTACAGACAGGGTATTTTGAAGCATATGGAGATGGCAAACTACTTTATACTTCACATAAAATAGAAAAGGGTGATTTACCTAAAGATATTTCTTTTGCAGTAACAGGAATTCAAAAATTAGAACTTAAATTTTATGCGAGAACCGATGACACGCTTTGGAGTAGTGAATTTGGAGTTGATAGTTTAACTGCACAAAAAGCTTTTCCTAAGCAATAGTATTAAAATTGAATATTGTTTAAAGGGGCGTATTTAAAACGGGAGGATATTCCTCTCGTTTTTTGCTGAATTATTATTTAGCCTGCTTGTCACATTTAACTATAACAGCTATTTATCAATACTCATTTTCAAGCAATATGTTAAAAATATAAAAATATGATAATTTTTTATCACATTACACTTGAAGATACGGCTGCAATTCGTTATAATATCATTGTTAATTTTTAAAATTATTAACAAAACTGGAAGGAGTATTAAATATGACTTATTCACATGAAGTTGAACAGATGTGTACTGTTAAAAAAGGTCCGCATCATGGTCCGGCTCCAATTCCTGAAGAGGGAAAATGGGTAAAATCTTATCAAATCAGTGACATCAGCGGTTTCTCACACGGTATCGGCTGGTGTGCACCTCAGCAGGGCGCCTGCAAAATCAGCCTTAATGTTAAGAATGGTATTGTAGAGGAAGCTCTTGTTGAAACAATCGGCTGCTCAGGTATGACACATTCTGCTGCTATGGCTGCAGAAATTCTTCCGGGCAAAACGCTTCTTGAGTGCCTTAACACAGACCTTGTTTGTGACGCTATCAATGTTGCTATGAGAGAAATTTTCAAGCAGCTTGCTTACGGCCGTTCACAGAGCGCTTTCTCAGAAGATGGTCTTGTAATCGGCGCTGCTCTTGAGGATCTTGGTAAGGGGCTCAGAAGCCAGGTTGGTACAATGTTCTCAACAAAGCTTAAGGGCGTTCGCTATATGGAAATGGCAGAAGGCTATGTTACCCGTATGGCGCTTGACGAAGAGGGCGAGGTTATCGGCTATGAATTCGTTAAGGTCGGCAAGATGCTTGAGGATATCCGCCACGGTAAAACACCTGATGAGGCTTATAAGGCAAACATTGGTAACTACGGTCGTTTTGCAAATGCTGCAAAATATATTGACCCTCGTGAAGAATAAGATAAGGAGGACGCAAAAATGGCAAATGATGTAAAATTTGAAGGCAAGGAAAGAAGACTTGCCAAAATTGAAAAATGCCTTGCAGAATACGGTCTTTCAAGTCTTGAAGAAGCAAGGGATTTATGCTTATCAAAGGGCATCGATGTTGATGCTATTGTAAAAGGTGTTCAGCCAATCGCATTTGAAAATGCAAGCTGGGCATATACACTTGGTGCTGCAGTTGCAATCAAGAGCGGTGTTAAAACTGCTTCTGAGGCTTCTGAAAAAATCGGTATCGGTCTTCAGGCTTTCTGTATTCCCGGTTCCGTTGCAGAGCAGAGAAACGTTGGTTTAGGTCACGGTAACCTCGGCGCAAGACTTCTCAGCGAAGAAACAAAGTGCTTTGCATTCCTTGCAGGTCACGAAAGCTTTGCTGCGGCTGAAGGTGCTATCGGTATCGCAAGAACAGCGAATAAGGTTCGTAAGGAGCCGCTCAGAGTTATTCTTAACGGTCTTGGAAAAGATGCTGCTTATATCATTTCAAGAATTAACGGCTTCACTTATGTTAAAACAGATTATGATTTCTACACAGGCGAGCTTAAGGTTGTTGAAACAAAGGCTTTCTCAGACGGTGAAAGAGCTGCAGTTAAGTGCTATGGTGCCAACGATGTTCTTGAAGGTGTTGCAATTATGAAGGAAGAGGGTGTTGATGTTTCAATCACTGGTAACTCAACAAACCCAACACGTTTCCAGCATCTTGTTGCAGGCACATATAAGAAATGGGCTCTTGAAAACGGCAAATCATACTTCTCTGTTGCATCAGGCGGCGGCACAGGCCGTACACTTCATCCGGATAATATGGCTGCAGGTCCTGCTTCATATGGTTTAACAGACTCTATGGGCAGAATGCACGGCGATGCGCAGTTTGCAGGCTCTTCTTCCGTTCCTGCTCACGTTGAAATGATGGGTCTTATCGGTATGGGTAACAACCCAATGGTAGGCGCTACCGTTGCAACAGCTGTTGCGATTGAAGAGGCTATGAAATAAGCCAAATTTTGGCATTTTGCAAAATAAAAATCTTTATGAACAAGTCGTATAATCCTAAAATTGTCTACGATTTGTCTACGCTAAGAGATTTCAGGGATGACGCATTCGTTTGCGTCATCCTTTTTATTTTGCGTGAACATAACATCTAATACAGAGGAATAAACATCCTCCTGCTTTTTAGTCCAATGGGCATAAGTATTCAGCGTTTCCTGAATGTTTTTATGCCCCATTCTCTGCTGAACAAATCTTATATCTGCATTATGCTCAAAAAGCTCTGTACAATGTGTATGTCTTAAAGAATGAAAAGTAAAATCCGTTATTCCAAGTTCTTCTTTAATTACTTTAGTTGTATGTAATGATGTATTTGTAGTAACCAAAGAGCCATCATCTCTTACACTGATAAGGTCAATTTCTCTTTCGCCGTCATTCTTGATAGATGTTCTGTTAATTACTCCGTTATCATTAACAAATATATGTATATAATTCTTTTGCTTTTGATTAGAGATATATTTTTCATAGCCCTTTTTCAGAATTTCAAGCGTATCATTATCAATAGCTAATTTTCTGACCGAATCATACTTAGGCAGTTTTAAATACCACCGTTTTTTTGTATTGGAATACTGCATTTGTCTTTTAATGCTTAAAGTTTTATTTTCAAAATCTATATCACTCCAACACACTCCGTAAGCCTCACCTCTGCGTAGTCCGAAACGGTAAGCAAACAGTAACGGAAAATATACTGATGAATCAATCGTAAAGCGTTCAAAAATCAAATCTATCTTATCACGAGAAAGAAACACATTTTTGTGTGATTTTAGATTTTTTTCTTTCAATACTCTTTGATTAGGTATCCTTAATCCTAAGGCTGGATTATTGGAAATACTTATGTATTTATTCTCAACTGCATATTTAAAAATAGCTGTTATCATAGCCTTTAAATTCGTGATTGAATTAACGCTTGTCTTATCCTCATCAATAGCCTTGTTGATAATACTTTGCAAGTCTGACATAGATACTTTATTCAATGGCTTACTCCCGATTTCAGGAATAAGCCATTTTTTAATTCCTTTTTTATATTTCTCCTGCGTAGTTTCTAAAGTATTAACTTTAACATAGTTTTCAAACCAATAATCATTAACAAAATCAGCAAAACTCATTGTGTTTTTCTTTAGGTCATTTCCTGACAAATATTCGTTTAAGACACGGTTCCCAACTTCAAGAGCTTCCCTCTTAGTTTTAAATGTACCAACAGTTTTGCGTGTGCGCTTGCCACCAATAGGAGCAGTTTCAAAAGACGCTTGAAATGTTATACCTCGTTTGCTCTCTCGTCTTTTAATACAAAGTTGGGGCAATTACTGCACCCTCCTTTCTGTTGTATTGGCTCGATTTGTTATGAATTCCTCAAGCCACTCAACAGCAATCATTTTTCTGCCAAGTTTAATACAACGAAGTTCACCCGAATTTATCACTTTATAAATCTGATGAACATCGCAGCAGAAAAGTTCTGCAACCTCTGCTACTGTTAGAAATTTTTTGTCAGTATTTAAAAACATAATTTATGTATCCTTTCTTTAAAATAGTAAATTTTATCTCAATTACCTTCATACCGCCGTATTAGACGGTATTTGGCGGATTAAAATGTAATATTATCCTCATAATTATCACCATTATCTGACAATAAAAGTTCGTCATCACTACCATAACAAGGCTTATCATTATTGAATTTTTGTTTGTATGGTGGTAATGGAGGTGAATTTTCATTTTTTATAAAAATATAAGTTCCGTCAGATTTTGGATTTGTATTAAAACTTATACCCATAGCGTTCAAATTGCTTTTTAACGCTTTTAATTTTCGTGAAAGGTGGTTTGCTCCTTTAGGTATTTGCTTTGAATTAGCAGAAATACCGCAATTAGATGTTAAATTCAATAATGCATTATATAATTCTGAAATTCTACCTTTCCACTCTGGTTTGTCTTTCATAAAAGTAATTATTAGGGTAGCAACATCATCATTATTGATTGCCTCCATATTTTGATTGTCGATATTTTTATTGTATTCATCAAGAAAAACTTGACCTTTATTGCCTAATGCCTCACCAATAGCATAACCCCATCTTGTGTAGTCTGCCATTCGCCCTAACTTATCAAGTTTTACATTAGGATATATTGAAATGGCTTTTGAAAGAATATCAAATATGCCACCTAAAATATATGGCAAGTCAGCTTTAAAATTATTTTGAACCTCTGATAATTCCCTACGCTCTTTATCAGATATTCGTGAAAACTCCATCAAAACAGCTCTATCTAAAAGGTCTGAACGAGTAGCTACATTGTTAATACCATTAATCGCTAAGCACTTTTTAAATGTAAATATGCAATCTTCTGCGTTGGTATTCAATCTTCGTTGCTGAATTCCTCCACCTGTACAGGCACGGCACAAGGTGTCACTAACTTCCTCGCTAATGTAAGATACATTATCAAAAGGCAGAAACCAATGTTGCTGTAAATTGACGATTAATGACCGCATATCTTTCGGTATTGTAAGTGTATCCAATATCGATGGGTCAATTAACTGTTTCAAAAAACTGCAAGCGGTGCTTTTTGCTGACCCTTTTTCTCCGTGAATTATCAGTATTGCGTGCGGTATATCAGGCACAAAGCAAGATACAAGCCAGCATAAAAATAATGTGTGATAATTCTTGATGTTTAAGTAATTAAAGATTTTATTTATGTCACCATTTTTGATAGGGGTAAGCTGTTCGCCTTGATGTCGATAACGATTAAATAATATCGGTGGGTTGTCAATTGTACTCCAATCATCAGCGTTAATTTCTACTGCCTGCCACTTATTATTAGTTAAATCATACCAAAAAGAATCATCCTTTTTAGCAACGCGATTTGAAAGTGGTATTTTCTTGACATTCCCGAATCGTGCCTCGGCCTGTAAAGTATTAATTACCTGCGATAAGTTATCTTTATTAATTGTTTTCTTAGATTTTTTATAATAAAGATGATTAAGATACCAAGTGAATTCTTTACTTTCAACAGACAGAATTTCTTTGTGTCCGTTAATCATAACAGAAGCATAAGTATCATTGGCACTATCACAAAAAAATTCAATATCGCTATTCTTAATATAATCTAGCAAAGATTTACTCTGTGGTTCTTTTGCATTGGTTTTTTCATCGTCAAGGGTTATATCGAATTTATTAAAGTATGATTCTATATCAAACTCCTTTAAATCTCCAATCTCTTCAATTTGATGACCATTTTTGAGCCAATCAAATATGTCTTCCTTATCTGACAAATCATTAAGTAAAATCACCTTTGCAAAGGGTAGATTTTGTTTCAACATCTTGGCATATTTTAATCCTGCCGTGTCATTATCAGGAACAATAATAACTTTTTTATTTTCTAAGTATTGATTATATGTATCATCCCACTTGGAATTAGAGCCTGTGCAAAGTGTTGTAGCAGTATAACCCTGCTTAATAACAGCTTCTGCACACTTTTCACCCTCTACAAAGTAAACGGTTTCTGCCTTAATAACAGCAGGCAAATTATATAAAACTTTCTGTATGCCTTTGATACCTTTAGTTCCGTTAGGTTGTTTAAAACAGAATGATTTACTACCATCAAATTTATCATTCCTTATTTTTGTATAAACTAACGAGCCATCAGCACTATAATATTTGTATGTAGTTGAATTTTTAATTTCTGATTTAGTTATATCTGTATCATAATATAAATCTGATTTTGTTAAATCTAATGAATTAAGAATATCATCAAGCGAGCAACCAGCAAAACAATTCAGCAAAATTTTGCCGTTGTCAAACTTAACCCCTAAACTAGGGTTATTGTCATCGTGGGCAGGGCAACACGCCATATACTGATTAGGAGAAATCTCTTTAACCTTTGATAACAAATAAAGAAAATTTTCTTTTGATTTAAACATTTAATATCTGTTCCTTTCAAATTTATAGTTGCCTTTTTCTACCCATTAATATATACTAATAGATAGTAAGGCAGATTATACTGGTATTTGTTTTACTATATAGCCGTTTGAGTACCTCTAATACTCAGACGGCTTTTTTTACAATCAATGTAACCACCTCACTTTTGCTTGGTGACTATATTATATGACCTTGCTCCAAAAAAATAAAGTACCTATATTGTATTGAATAATTATTGCATTATAGTATAGTTTGTGATATATTTACTATATTATATTGCAGTATTATATTATGGGGGTTATTATGAATTTAACAGATTGTAATCAGATTTTTGGAGAAAGATTAAAAGAATTAAAAAATAAAACAGATTCCACTTGGGAAAAAGTTCACGAGGAAACGGGAATATCCAAATCAACAATATATAGTTATATAGATAAGAAACAGCCAAAAAAGCCAACCTTATACAATGCCAAAAGATTAGCAAAATACTTTAATGTGTCTCTAAGCTATTTGTGCGGTGAACTCGATGAAAATAATATTTATGATGTAAGTGTTATTGAGGCGTTCTTTAAAGTTCTAAACGTATGTAATCCTGAAATAAATACTAATAGCGAGTATCCCACATTAGTATTTAATAAATATGATGATAATAATAACGCTGACATTATAAGGAAGTTTTTAAACGAATATGAATATTTAAAAAAAGTGCATTCCGACGGAATTATTCCTGAAAAGTTATTGAATGATTTCGAGGAGGATTTAAAACATAGATATACATTTATTCCTAATATACCTGATTATCAAGAACGAATTGCTATTGATAAAGAAGTTAAAGAAAAAAGAGCCAAATTATTAAATAAAGAATAAAAGATTTATACAATGACGATAATGGAGATAAAATTTTAAACTAACATAAAATATAGAGCTATTGATTTTAGGTCAATAGCTCTTTTTTATGCAATAAAAAACGGACTGACTATCAAGTCAATCCGAAAATGTTAATTGTTTATTCCAAGCAATATATTTACTGCTTCCTGCAATTCAGGTTTATCACGATAAGCCGTTATAAGCTTTCTTTCCTGTTCATTCAAAGTATCTGTTGAAATCTGAACATCAAGCAATTCGCTTGGCGATATATCTAATGCCTGACATATTTTAGCAATTATATCTGCATTAGGTCTATGAATGCCTTGTTCCCAATTAGAAAGTCTGGCACTACTTACTTTAATTCTTTCAGCAAGTTCTGTTTGACTTAAGCCCTGCATTTCACGATACTTGCGTATTCTTGAGCCAATCTCATATTTCATTAAATCACCTCTTCTTTGATTATACACTTTAAATCTTAAAAAGCAATAATTTATTAAAGGAATTCTGTAATATTATATTGACTTTAAAGTATTTCTTAATTATAATAAAAACAATTACAGATTTCCTTGAAAAGAGTGATGATATGTATGTTTATGAAAAAGTTCGTAAATATATTGACGAAAACGGAATTAAACAAATTACTGTTGCGAAAAAGGCAGGAATACCAAATGTAACATTCAATGCAATTATGAATGGTAAACGAACAATGTATGCAGAGGATTTAAGAGCAATTTGCATTGCGCTTAATGTTAGCCCTGAAATATTTATTGATTAAAAGAAAGGAATTTAATATGTTATCATTATACAAACAAGCCGTAATGGATAATCTAACAAATGATATATCTGGTTACAATTTAGATTATAAAATAGATGTAGTTCATAGCACTGATGAAAAGTTGTTGGCTAATATACGTGAGGGTATATTAGAAAATCCGATAATTGGAGTAACTATAACGTATGAAAAATTTAGCGATGATATTAATATTTATTCTGGCAATCAAATATCTGAACTGTGCGAATTCTCAGTAACAGAAAATGCGATTACTCAAAAAAGAGCCTATGATTATATTAATACAATGCCGATGATGATAAGTTTTGACTTAACCATATTAACAAAAGATATATCACATACTGTTGAAATAGAAAATTTTATCAATGAAAAGTATTGTAACAACAGAAATGTAAGTATATATGTTCCAAACAACACAAATGAAATAGTTAACTTTGAAATTACCATTGATAATGATATTGATATTGAACGTTCCAACCATAAAGAATCTCAAATGTATCAATCCATATATACATTAAAATGCATATCATATGTTCCGTCATTTTCTCAATCTTATCATCCAGCACAAATACAATTTAATACAGACCTGCAAACAAATATGGTTAATAAATTAAATAATCTATGTAGATTGCATACTATTTTCTCGTCAATAAATGATACATCTTTTGAAAAAGAAATTAAATTAAAAGGTATAGCTAACGCACAAAATTCTATTTGTAACACCTTAGGGATACCTCTATCATATGGTCAAAATGGAAGATACACTAATGAACTTCATCGTATAATGGTTTCTGAAAAATGTAATATTAACATCGCTATTGACAAATTAAAAGAACAGATTAAAAATCAAGAAGAAGCTGATAAAAAAGAAGCTGAACGAATCAACATAGCCAAAGAAAAGTTTAATATTATTGAACTTCCTATTTTAGATTACTATATAGATGCAATAGTAGAGGATTTTAAAAATAGATTTCCAAGTGTTGCTGTTTTCGGTGGTAGTTCATTTACGCAATTTTTAATTGAGCGTGAAAAGAGTACCTTTAAATATCCCTGCATAGTTATTCACTCCAATGTTTCATTTTCTTTTTCGTATAAAACCTATACAAATACAGCTGACGATGGTACTTTAATAACACATACTTACACTCCTGATGCATTGCCGATTGAATACAATATAAAAGTAGAGGTTTACGCTAGAGAAAAAGAAACAGTAAAAACAATCGAAAAAGATATTTTAGAAATTTATTCAAATACGCAGTTATCGGTTAAAGACTATAAATATACAAATGAATTAAACAAACTTCATTTAGCAGTTGAATCAAATTTAAAGTATGATATGAAAACAGAAATCAACAACGAATACATTCCTTCAACTTACATTAAATTTAAAACATTCCAATCTGTTTATTATACAACTGAATATTGTTTATCTGACGTAGAAAATAATCAGCGATTACAAGCAAGACTATTTCAATTAGCAAACTTCTATTGTGAATGTGAATGCAGAATGCTATACAGTGATTTAAAACCATATAAAGCCCTCTTTGCTCAAAAAAGTAATAGTGGAAAAACTTTATTCAGTAAGATATCAAATGGATTAAGTAATATTGGTAACGGAATACTAACAGCAGTTCAATCTGATGAGTATAGAGAATTAAAAGATAAAATACAAAATAGAGAACCAATTGATAAAACACTTTTTGATAAAGCTTTGATTATTACATCTATATATCCTAATTTATATGATAAAATGGTACAAGGATGGTCTTACGAACAAATTGAAGAAGATATGAAAAAATATGCTAGTTGTTTTAATGCTAAATGGAATAAAATATGTAATTTATTGACTACTCTTTGTCCTGAATTGCTAACTCAATTGGAAATGTCAGGTAATAAAAATGAGTTTTCTTATTCAATACGTTCTGGATTAGAATACTATTACAATAAAATGATTGATTCACCAGAATTAAGCATTTCAGAGTGCAAAAAGCTCTATGATGAACAACTACGTATTGAAAAAGAACGAATGGATGCTGCTTTTGATGCTTTCTTTAGTTCAATTCACGAAGGTGTCAAAGATTCTTTGTCAGATTCTTCTAGACGTAGAAAATCACATAGTAAAAATGAAAAACCAGACTTGATGGGTTCTGCTGGTTGTATGTATAACAGAAGGGATTCATCAGGTTTCAAAGTTAGTTGTAATATAAGCTGTCCGCTTTTCTGGCAATGCAAAAGAGGTGCTGGTTCATAATGAATATAAATTGTATGGAATTAAAAGAAAAAATTTATGACGAAATTAAAAGATTAAATATACGGGCAAATGGAATTTGGACGGGTAATAATTTTTTAAATGGGTTTAAATGTTATTTAAATATTTCAGAAATAGAGAAATTAGAAAACACAATAAATGAGTTAATTTGTGATGGGATATTTGAAAACACTATAAAAGGCTGTATGTTGACTCAAAAAGGCGAAGATATCATATACCATAATACATAAAAATGATAAAGTTTATCCATAAAAATTTTTAGGTATAGTAATTACATAGAACTTACTGCCTACTGTTAATACAAAAGAGCCGTCAGGATTATCATTGATAGAAATATCAAGGTTTTGAAGTTCGTCAATATTCTGAAGAAATGCGACAAGCTCATTAGGTGTAAAAGTAGGCTTGTAAAGTATGTCGGTTGAGGCAGTAATAGAATTTTTGATTAATCGTTTCATATTGAAAGACCTTTTATAATTTATTTGGATAATGTAATTTTTCATCTCGGTTAGATGGTGTATTTGTTCAAATTCCCTGTTGACAGTTTCATCAAGAAATTTCAAAAATAAATCAATTATTTTATCCCTACAATAATATAAAAGGTTTATCAACTAAATTGAACAAGCACTCTGAAAAGATAAATCATCTTTTGGAGTGCTTGTTTTTTTGTTTATACCAGTTTAGTAGCTGTTTAATACTATATTTGATTAATTGATTGACTTAATTTTTTCATGACGATATACTTAATACTATGAAATGAAGAATCTTAAAGGAGAGTATTATGAACACCAAATCTATATTTTATGGTATAGCAATAGTTTTATCCATTGTTATAGTGATTTTAATATCTATATTAATAATTAAAGTAGCTTTTTTAATTATTAAAGTAAAAAAA
>DESD01000038.1:0-58441 GCA_002361935.1 Ruminococcaceae bacterium UBA3323
CCATATGAGCGTTGGTTTAAAAAAGTGAACACAGAAGTATAGTTGTCTGGAGGGCGTAGCAAATGATAGGATCTATATTTATTGTAATTCTTAATGCGTTAATTTGCTTTTGTTTTTTTCGTTTAACAGCGTCATATATTATACAGTATTTGATGAATAATAATGCAGAAAAAAAAAGAAAAAAAGGGCAGTCATTTAAGGATTGGCTGTTATTTAAAAAATTTAGAACGGAGATTCCGAAATATCATATTATAATGTATTATATATGTGGTATGGTATATGTTGTTCTTTTATTTGTAATGATTATTTTTCATATAGTAAATGCAGATGTTGATAGAATAATTGTGAGAAAACTATGGGCTTATATATTTTTAGGAAATGCTGTTTTATTAGGCGTATATAATGTAATAGTTTTTGGATTTCATACATCATATACGTTTATTCACAGAATGGATAAAATTCATATTCGTGGAATTAATAAAAAAGAATATCGAGAAAAAATAAGAAAATTAAATCAGCAGGAGAAAAAAGACTCAAAGAATAAAAAGAAAAGAAATATATGAAAAAATTTATATTTAATCCACTGTGGAAAACTGATAAAACAGAAGAAAAGCTATCTCAATTAGAAAGAAATGGCTATCGTTTAATAAATGTAAAATTTAATTATTGGTTTTATTTTAAAAAAAGTGAAAAAAGAAATGTTTCATATTTTTGTTCTTTTTCTGATGGCAGGGGATTAACAATGACAAATTGGGAGTCTTCAATTTGTTCAAATTATTCAGCGCAGAAAATTGATACAAAATTTACTTCTTTAAATTATTATAGGGTAACCAAAGATAATTCCAAAGACGAGTTGCTTTTTCTAAGGGAAACTAAAGAAGATTTTATGAAAAGTAAAATAAAAGAATTGGTTTTTATATTAATCTTTTTAAGCTTGTTATTTGTTTTTCTTTGCTTTTTAATTCACTTGATGATTTTTAAAATAATTTTTGCAATAATTTCTACAGTAACTGTTGTGATTACTCTGTTGAATTTATATGGTTTTATCGTTCAGTACAAAAAATGCAAAACAATTAATAGCAGAATTAAAATAATGATACAAACACATATAGGTAAATCTTCTTCATCCACAAAAGACAATTAAAACAACAAGCGGAAGACTGCTTGCATTGAAAATATAACCCAAAATGTTATCAGATAATGTTTCAATGGTATTGCTTCACAAGGTGAAACAATACAAATTATGCCTTAGGAGAAATTAATATGGGTAACTATTTTGTAATGAGTATGAGATTTAATAAATGCAATGCTTCCGATTTTGGGCTTATATCAAATGGTATGAACACGGCAATTCATCCGAATGATAACTCAATATGGATAAAGACTGCTTTATACGATTTTGGCTGGGGAAAAGAAAATGGGTTTTATAAAACTCCTCTTCCAAACTTTGATACTCTATTTGAACTTGCACTGTATAGCACAAATAGAGAGGATATGTATGGTGCAGCCGCTATTATTCTTGAGAAATTTGCTGATGAATTATTGTGCCAATGTGAGATAGTAGCAAATGATTGTCTTCAAGCAAAAGAGTTTAAAAAACTGGTGGAGTTATTTAAATTATGGTTGCCAGAAAACAGATGTTCTGTTGTTCAAAAGACATACGAACAAATCCAAGATGACTACGCAAGATGGAAGAAAATATCTGAAATCGCAAAAAAGTATAGTAAACACACAGGGAAAGAATATGGGGGTTCCTTGTATTGTTGGTAAGCTGGGCAGAAGAATATGGAATAAATGCCCACGAACCTCAGACGCATTATGGTAGAAGTGGTATTTGGGGATATACAGAACATATTAAAGTATTTAATGAACATATACCGATAAAATGATTGGAGTATATTTATGACAAAAGTTAATATAGTTTTTGATGATTTTTTCGACGACGCAGACATCATAGCAGTACCTGATGAACTGGTATCAAACATAGAAGCAATAGGGCAGGAGTTTTTACATTGGGTTCCTCATGCAACAGATAGTGATTATTGGGTAATTATAGATGGACGTAAATGTTGTAATTCAGAAACAGTTGGATTTATAAAATGGTTAAATTCTAATTATTGTGCAAACACAGAAAAGGCATATATTGTAGCACAAAATACAAATTATAACCCTGAATATCCGATTATAGAATTTTAAAAACACAAGGAGAACACAGGAAACAGTTCCACGTATTAAGGCAAATGGAGAGGGTGATTCAGTTCACCCTCTTTTTTCGTTAATATGGAGAATGATTCTTGTGTTGGTAACATAATCGGCAAAAAAGTTTATCCGTATAAAAAAGCTGCGAATAAATCTGACCTTTACATAAAATCAGTTGATTTTTTAAAGGAAAAATATATAATAGCTGTGGTTGAGCACCTTACGCACACAAGGCTTTCTTGTGTGCCCTTTTGTTTCAGGAGAATTATAAAAATGTAGTTAATGCTTTATCCTATCCTAATTATTGTTACAGAAATACAGTTACAATATTTGTGCGAAGTCAACGCCTGAAGCTTATATATTCTTTATCGGCAATGTTTAAGGCAGAAGCACTGTATGCTACGCAGTGCTCCTGCCTATTTTTTTCTGTTTTTAATTTCTTTCTGCTTTATCGGTTTCATCAGGAAATTCAAAGAACATGCGGAATGCAGTCGGCAGTGCATAGACAGTCTGAATTTCCTGCGCAGTTGCCCAGGTAAAATCAGATGGCTTTTTTGTACAGGAAATATGATAACAGGTCATCTGCCATTTTATATGCGTAAAGATATGAATACGGTGTATCTGTTTGTGTACTTCCACGGGCTGAACACCCAAGGTATCGGCAGTATGCAGTGCAAGATTAACGTCCATTTTGCCTTGAACATTCGGAAGCTGCCATAATCCGGACAGCAGACCGCTTTCCGTACGCTTTGTCAGGGCGTATCGCTCTCCGCATTGCAGTAAAAATACCGTGCGATCTTCCAAACGCTTATCCTTTTTCGGTTGTTTAACCGGATACTGCAGAACTGTATTGTTCGCATATGCGCGGCAGAAATTGTTTGCAGGGCACTTGTTACATTTTGGCGATTTTGGGGTACAAACCGTTGCACCAAGCTCCATTAATGCCTGTGTAAACTGACCGCAATTGTCTTTCGGGTATACCTTTTCAAGCTGTTCGGCAATTTCATTTTTGGTTTGTATACAATCAATGGGTGCATCATTTTCAGTTATGCGTGTGATAATGCGCAGTACATTGCCGTCTACTGCCGCATATGGCTTGTTGAAACAGATAGAGGCAATGGCGCCTGCAGTGTATGGTCCAATGCCGGGCAGAGCACGAATGTCCTTATATTGCTTTGGGAAACATCCGTTATATTGTGTTTCAATTATGTGTGCTGCTTTTTGCAGATTGCGAGCACGGTTATAATATCCAAGACCCTCCCACAGCTTAAAAAGCCGGCTTTCCGGTGCCTCCGCCAAAGCCTGAATGTTTGGAAGCTGTTCTAAAAATCGAAGATAATATGTCCGCACAGCTTCCACGCGTGTCTGCTGCAGCATAATTTCTGACAGCCAGACATGATAGGGCTCGGTGTCCTGCCTCCATGGCAGAATACGTGCATTTTTCTTGTACCATGGCAGCAGCGTACCCGGCAGTTTTTGGTAAATTGAATCAGTTGTTTTCAATGGCTTCTCCTTTTTTCGCTAATGAATCTATACAAAAGTATATATCAACAGTAATTATGACAGATTATAATTGCATTATATTCCGAAAAGCAGATAATCGCAAGAGGTACTATGTTCCATATGCTTTTTTCAAGCTGTAAGCCGGTTCTGCCGGCAGGTGATTTTTCCGATAAGTTGAAGAAGCTTATGAGGCAGCAGACCGTTGTTCGGCAATGCAGTGGAAATGGGAATTGACAGTCTGTTGAAATACATGTATAATAACTTAAAACACCCCGTGTCATAAGTGTATGGAGGTATGACCTTGGTTGAGCAGAAAACTTTAAAAAGTATTAGAAATAAAAATCTGTCTGACATTCTGCAGGTGCTCAGGAATAAAGGTGCCTGCAGTTTTGCAGAGCTTACGGAAAACACCGACGGCGGTTTGACTACAGTGAAAAAATGCGTTTTTCAGGCGATGGATTTCGGAATGATTGTTGAGGGGGATATTGCAGATTCAACAGGAGGCCGAAAGGCTAAACAATATCTTATCAATGAAAACTATCAGTACTTTCTATTTCTTATTGTAGATAATAATGATTTGGTTTTTAGGATTTATAATTTTAAATTCGAATGTGTGGAAAAGTATTCCGTTCATTTTGATATGAATGAATTCTTTGATGTGATGTGCAGCCATATTTATGAATCTATAAGTAAATATGCTATCGGAACGCTTTGTCTGTCTATGCCCTGTGTAGTAAAGGACGGGGTCATTCTTAATTGGTATTATAATCCGAATATGAATGGCTTTGACCTGAAATCAGCTCTTGAAAATAAGTATCATTTGAATACGATTATTCAGAATGATATGAAACTGACAGTTATCGGTGAAAGTACAGAAAACAGACAGAATACAAAAAATATTGTGACTATGCAGTTTGGTCATAACGGTATCGGTGTCGGGGAAATGGCGAACGGTCACCTGCTTGAGGGTAACGCAGGATTTGCAGGTGAGGTTGGTTTTATAAATGATTTGCGTAAAAATATAATGGGTATTTCTTATCCTGCAAAAATTGTAAGAAACGTAATTATATTTTTAAACCCCGAGGTGATTGTGTTTTACAGATCAGACAGGCAAAATCAGTTTAAAGAAATATTTGATAAAGCGGTTTTGGGTTTGCCGCACTATGCTGTCCCCAGATTTGAAATATCCGGTTCTTATAATGACAGTATAACGGCAGGAATGATATCATTGATAAACAAATACGGATTTTTTAAGAAAGTTGAGGAAGAAAAATGAGTATATCATTAAAGGATAAAACAACAAAAGAAATATTGGCTTTTTCTTTAGTGCCATTTGGTACAAGTACTATTTACGGTATAATGGGAACAGCCCTTAATCTCTATTTTACGGATGTTCTGGGCTTGTCACTTGCCATGACAAGTATTATATTGTCGGCAACCAGAATCTGGGATGCAGTTAACGATCCTCTGATGGGAATGATTGTTGATAAAACGCATACAAAAATGGGTAAATGCCGTCCGTACATATTATGGATGACAGTTCCTGTAATCATAGCAACTGCCCTGCTTTTTGCGCCGGTAAATTTCGGGCAGAAGGGAAATTTCATTTATGCTATCATTGCTTATCTTGTCTATTATACCGCATACACGGCGCTTGATATTCCTTATCAGGGTCTTGCTCCTTTGGTATTCCCGAATGATAAACAGCGAGTTAAGGCGCTTTCTTTCAGTAATATAATCGGCTCTCTCGGTTCTGTTCTTCCGTCACTGCTCTTCTTCACAATTGCAGGCTTATGGGGAAGGGATAATCAAAGCACCGGTTATTTCAGTGCAGCGCTTATCTTTGCCGTAATCGGCGGAGTGCCGATGCTTTTCGCTGCTTTCGGCGTGAAGGAAAAAGTTTATATTCCTCCCAAAAAGGAAAAATATATTGATGGTTTAAAAATTGTTTTTAAGGACAAAAAATTTGTTTGCCTGGTTATAGCGTTTTTCTTTTCGGCTTTGGTAAATATGGGCGCAATGTTCCTTCCTTATTTTGCAAAATGGAACTGTGCAGGTGTTATTCCGATTGATGCATTATGCGAATGGCTTAAAAATACATTCGGTCTTAATATTCAGCTGACAAGCGAAGGGCTTCTTACACCTCTTCTTCAGATTGGCAGCGGTGCTTCCTATATGCTTTCTATGGCACTTGTTCCGGTGTTCTTGAAAAAGATGGATAAAAAAACGCTTTTGATAGGCACATCCATTTTCGGTATCATTGCCGATATTGCATGCTTTGTTATTGGCGTATGGATTATTCCATATAACACTGTGGCAGGTGCTGTTACATACACAATTTTAAGATTCTTTACAAACTTCCCGATTGGTATTATGACAGTGTTGTTTGCTGCAATGTTCTCGGACGTTATTGATGATATAGAAATGAGAACAGGAAAAAGGCTTGAAGGAACCGTGTTCTCATTCAGAAGCCTTTTGAATAAAATCGCAATTGCAGTCGGTAACGTTTTGATGCTTGCTGTTGTTGATAATTTCGGCTATGATGCAGATGTTATGTCTGAAATAACAAATAATCTTGCACAGCCGTTAATTGAAAGCACCACGCAGGCAACGGTTGTAGGCGGTGTTAACTATACTACGCTTTTGAATGTAATCTTCTTTATGCTTACCGCTTTCGGTGCAATCGGTCTTATTTTACAGGCAATACCTATGTTCTTATATAAATTTGACGAAAAGGCACAGGAAAGCAAGCTGAAAGTATTCCGTGCAGAAAAGGAAAAAAGAATGATTGAAGAACTTAATGCCCTTGCAGATGAACAGGAGCATTGTGAAAAACAAATAAAGGAGTAAAATTTAAAAAAGTGAAAAAAGTGATGATGATTATAATTTGTATTATATTGGTTATAGGAATTGCGGCCGGAGCATTTGTTGGTTATGAATACATAAATTTAATTGGAAAAACGGAAATTAAGTCATTTGAAACCGAGAATGCTTCCTTTAAGGTTGCTGTTATTTCTGATACGCAGATTCCGCCTACCGAAGAGGCTTTGAAAAATGATGACACATATCTTCAAAATCTGAAAAAGGCATTGACTGTTATAAAAAACAATAATGCGGATATGATTCTGTTTGCCGGTGATATCGGAGATTTAGGCACACGCTTTGCTTTTCAGACCTATGCTGATGCAATTGATGAGATATTCGGTGATGATAAGCCGATTATTCAGACAATAATGGGCAATCACGATTATTGGAACAAGGATGCTTTTTCAGCTGTTAATCATATTAAAGCTTTTAAAGAAATTATGGGCGAGTCGCCTTGGACGCATTATGTTGTAAACGGGTATCATTTTATTGGCGCTTCTCCGAATTACGGCAGTATGACGGGCGCATATAAAATAACATCCAAATGGCTTGATAAAGAGCTGGAGAAGGCAAGCGCCGATTCAGAAGGTAAGCCGATTATTGTTATGACGCACAATCAGCCGAAGAATACAAGCTACGGAAGTGAAGATTGGGGAGATACAACGATTGATGCGGTGTTATCAAAGTATCCGAATGTAATTGATTTCAGCGGTCATGTTCATTATTCGCTCCTTGATGAACGTTCAATATGGCAGGGCGGATATACCGTTATCAATACGCAGTCGCTTTCCTATACAGAGTTGGAACAGGGAAAAGAGAACGGCACAATTCCGCCGAATGCCGATTCTACCCCAATGGGATATATCATGGATTTCTCGGATAATGCCATTGATATTCATCGTATAAATTTTGCGGATGGAAATATGGGAACAGAAGAAAAATCCGATATGCTCTGGAGCTTTTCTCTTCCATATGAAAACAATAAAAAATATTCCTTTGAATCAAGAAAGGCAGATAATAAGGCGCCTGTTATGAAGGATGCGCAGGGAACTGCAACGGTAAACAAGGATAAGGTTGTTTTATCCTTTGCTGCCGGTACAGATGATGATTTTGTGCATTCCTATAAGGTTTTGATTGATGACTCGGATGAAAAATACTTCTTCAGCGATTTTTATAACGGAATTGATGCCATGAATACTACGGTGCAGCTTGAACTTGAAAACGACGGCAAAACACATCAGTACAAAATTTATGCTGTTGACAGCTGGGGCGAAGAAAGTGAAAACTGTATAACGATTAATAATTAAGTATGAATGAGAGTGGATTTATGGATTTATCATTTAAGCTTGAATATGAGGCAGACGGAAAACTGTTTACGGCAAGCTCTGCTTTTACAGATCATTTTTCGTTGAAGATTGATAATACAGACAATAAACTGAACATAGCCATTGACCCAAAAACAGAAATTAAAATAATAGAGTTTACTGTTAAATATCCCTATCATTTTAAGGAAGATGACAGAATTTATGTTAATGGTTATCAGAGCTGGACAGACAGCCTTGAATATACGCCTGACGGACAGATGCAGGAACTTTCAAAGCTTACAGAATTTTTGGTTACCAAATCACCTTTGAAATATATTGGATTCAGTAAATCGGGAGATAACCTTTTTCATAAATTTCCAAGAAGAAGCGGAATATTTTACGGTTGGTCCTATGCTTATGTAAGAAACGGAAATCATGCTTGTATTTTTGGTTCTCTGAGTGAACGATGCGGTTACACAATCATTACTTTAGACACAAGCCGAAATTGTGTATTCATCAGCAAGGATTTAGAGGGTGTAACTTTTAATAAAGAAACCGAACTGCTGTCCTTTACATTTATAAGTGATGAATATGACAAAGCATTTGATTTGTATTTTGAACAGATGGGTGTTCAGTGCCATGAAACGAAAAGAAGAACAGGCTACACAACCTGGTATAACTACTATGGCAATGTGAATGAAAAGCTTGTTTTGCGTGACTTAAACAGCATTTCAAAGCTGGATACAACAATCGATTGCTTCCAGATTGATGACGGCTATCAGAATGCAATCGGTGACTGGCTTGATACGGATAAAAAGAAATTCCCAAGCGGCATGAAAAACCTTGCAGATAATATTCATAAAAACGGTATGCTTGCAGGTCTGTGGCTTGCTCCCTTCGCAGGAACTAAAGCATCAAAGCTTTATAAGGAGCATAAGGATTGGTTTATTAAGGATAAAAACGGTAAGCCATACAAAACAGGTCACAACTGGGGTGGCTTTTACTCCCTTGATATTTATAATCCGGATGTTCGTGCCTATCTGAAAAAGGTTTTTGATGTTGTGCTGAATGACTGGGGATATGATTTAGTAAAGCTTGATTTTCTTTATGGTGCCTGCGTTCTTCCTATGCACAATAAATCACGCGGTGAAATTATGTGCGATGCAATGGATTTGCTGCGTGAATGCTGTGGCGATAAGCTGATTTTAGGATGCGGCGTTCCGCTTATGCCTGCCTTTGGCAAGGTGGATTACTGCCGTATAGGGTCTGATATTTCGCTTGGCTGGAATCCGAGAAAGCATGCAATCCGTGAAGAGGTATCTACGCCTCACGCCGTTTGCAACACGATATTCAGACGCCATCTTGATGGCAGAGCGTGGATGAATGATCCTGATGTATTTCTTCTGCGTGATAAGAATGTTAAAACTGATTTTGAGCAAAGAAAGCTGCTTGCCAAAATTAATTCTGTTTTTGGCAGTTTAATGTTTATTTCTGATAATGCTGATGAATACAGCAATGCTCAGCTTGCTGTTTTAAATGAAACCTTTGCACAAAAGAACATTAAAATTTATCGTGCTGAGTTTGTTGGGCAGGATATTATAGAAGCAGAATATACTGAAAACGGAACAGAATGCAAATTAAAATTCAATGTTCAGACAGGTGAGCTTTATTCCTGAATAAAAGGAGAACTGTATGAAAAAGGTATTTGTTGTATCAAAAACACATCTTGATTTAGGCTTTACCGATTATGCCGAAAACATAAAAGAAAAATATCTGAATTTCTTTATACCTGATGCCATCAGCCTTGCCGAACGCGTTAATACACCCGATAAAAAGTATTTTGTGTGGACAACCGGCTCGTGGCTTTTAAAGGAAATGCTGAATAGCGCAGATAAGACACAGAGAGACAGCCTTGTAAATGCAATTAAAAACGGCAATATTGCACCGCATGCAATGCCCTTTACAACACATTCGGAACTGCTTGACTACGACACATTCGACTATGGGCTTTCTATTGTGGATGCGCTTGATAAGATAAGAGGCAGAAAAACAGTTGCCGCAAAGATGACGGATGTTCCGGGTCATACAAAGGGAATTGTTAGGATTCTTGCAAAGCATGGAATTAAGCTTTTGCATATCGGTGTTAACGGGATTTCTGCTATGCCCGAAGTACCGGAATGCTTTTTGTGGAAAGACGGGGACTATGAGATTGTAGTCATTTATTCGGGTGATTACGGCGGAGCATTCCAAAGTGACTTTATGGATGAAATTTTATATTTTGACCATACTCTTGATAATCACGGTGCACCGTCGCCGCAAAAGGTTCTGGATAAGTTTAATAAAATTCAATCGCAATTTCCTGATTATGAAGTTGTTGCGGCTGCTATGGATGATTTTGCCGATATAATATGGGAGCATAAGAATGAGCTTCCCGTTGTGGACGGTGAAATCGGGGATACATGGATTCATGGTGCTGCTTCCGATCCGTACAAATCAGCATCGCTCCGTGAGCTTATGCACTTAAAGCGTGATTGGCTGAGTGAGGGGAGTATGGAAAGGAACAGCAGGGAGTATAATGCATTTTCGGATGCACTTTTATGTATTGCCGAACATACCTGCGGTATGGATGTTAAAACACATTTTGCCGATTATGAAAACTACCTGAAATCCGATTTTCAAAAAGCAAGAAAAAAGGATGTTGTTACCATAAAGCACCCTTTCAGGGATTTTCCGTATAATATTTTAAATATCATAAATCTGATTAGAGACGGCAGAAAAAACCATGCTTACAGCATCATTGAAAAAAGCTGGGCGGAACAAAGAATTTATATTGAAAAGGCTGTTGTAGCTCTGTCGGAAAACCACAGGCAGCAGGCGGCATCTGCCCTTAAAAGGCTGTTGCCTGAAAGCATAGCCGATATAACGCAATATCAGCCATATCGTGAAGCAGTAAAATTCGATGATTTTGAATTTGAATTAAACGAATTCGGCGGAATAGGCGCTTTTTCATATCAGGGAAATACAATCATTAATAAAAACAATTGTGCTTTGCTTGAATATCGCCTGTATACAAGCCGTGATTATGACTTTTGGTTCAAGAATTATGCACGCAATATGGATGTAAATGCAGTGTGGGGATATCCCGATTTCGGAAGGCCGCTTTTAAAATATGCTGACGGCAAATATCCGCACGGCAGTTCCTATTATAAAATGGAAGGCGCATATGTCAGTGAAGAGGAAAAACAAATAAAGGTTTTTGTTAATTTGAAATGCAGTAAAGAGATCTGTGAAAAAGCAGGTGCACCAAGGGCTGTTCAGATTGTTTATACATTGAACAGCAACGGCCTGAAATTTGATGTTTTATGGTGCGGAAAAGATGCAAACCGATTAACAGAGGCTGTTTTTCTTCATCTGTATCCGAGTGCCGGCGATTTCAAATTGGTTAAGCTCGGAAGTGAGATTGATTATAAGAGCACTGTGCCAATGGGCGGAAGAAATCTGAATGCAGTTGAAAAGTGCATTCTGAAAACAGATTTTGGCAAATTCAATTTTATTAATTATCATTCTCCGCTTTTGTCAGCAGGCAGGGGCAAAATACTTGAATATGACAATAAAATTGAGAGTATCGAAAAAGACGGAATTTCCTATGTGCTTTATGATAATGTATGGGGAACCAATTTTCCGTTGTGGTATGAGGATAATGCATTATTCTCATTTGAAATATCAAAAAATGAGGGGTAAATATGAACTATAAAATACATAGAAGCCTGCATACGGATTTTGGAATTTTTGAGGAAAACAAGCTTGAAGCAAGAAGCTATTTTATTCCATTTTCCTCTGTAAAAGAGCTTGCAAAAACAGATTACAAAAATGAACGTTACCATTCAGATCGGGTAACCATGCTCAGCGGGGAATGGGACTTTGCATATTATGAAAAGTTAAGCTATGTTCCGGAAACGCTGGATACAGATGCGGTTGCTTTTGATAAAGTAACAGTACCCTGCACCTGGCAGAGAACGGGATATGACCAGATAGCCTATATCAATACTCGCTATCCATTCCCTAAAAAGCCGCCGTATATCCCTGAAGATGTTGCAACCGGTATATACAAAAAAACAGTTGATATCAGGAATTCGGATAAACGCCGCACGCTTTCGTTTTTAGGTGCCGCTGGTGCAATTGCTGTTTATGTAAACGGTGAATATGCAGGCTACAGCGAAGGCTCGCATAATACTGCTGAATTTGATATAACTGCACTTTTGCATGAAGGCTTAAACGAAATTGTTGTTGTGAATTACAAATGGAGCAACGGTTCCTATCTTGAATGTCAGGATATGTTCAGAGAAAATGGACTTTTCCGTGATGTTTTTATAACAGAGTTTGAAAGCAGCTATGTAAATGATTTTACATTGCGTTCTTCAAAGAACAATGATGGAACATACAATCTTGCGATTTCTGTTGACGGTGTGTTTGAAGAGAATACCCGTATTAAAATAAAATCAGCAGAAACGGAGCCTGTTATCTGTGCAGAGCTTCTGCCTGAAAAGAGTGTTTCCTTAACAAAGCTTTCCGTTGATGAATGGACTGCCGAAACACCGAATCTTTATGAGCTTACAATTGTTCTGTACAGGGATGATAAAGAGCTTGAGGCAATCCGTACCTATATCGGATTTAAGGATGTTGAAATTAAGGGTGAGGTTTTTCTTTTCAACAGCAGGGCAATTAAATTTAAAGGCGTAAACCATCATGATACGCATATGACCAAGGGCTATGCAATGAGTCTTGATGATATGGAGCTTGATATCCGGCTTATGAAGGAATACAACTGCAACGCAGTAAGAACATCCCATTATCCGCCGGATCCGGTATTTTTAACAATGTGTGATCTGTATGGGCTTTATGTTGTTGATGAGGCCGATATTGAAACACACGGGTTTTATGCAATACCGCACAGTACCTATAATCCGAACAGGCTCAGCAATGATATTGAATGGGCTTTCCATTATCTTGACCGTGTTAAAAGAATGTACGGCAGAGATAAGAACCATCCATGCATTACGATGTGGAGCCTTGGAAACGAATCGGGCGGCTATAGGTGTCAGGATGTGTGCTATGATTATCTAAAGAAGGTTAACCCTGAAATACCCGTTCACTATGAGGGTGCAATACGCAGTAAGCGCTGGGCATATGATGTTGTATCCAGAATGTACGGAACACCTGCTTTAATGAGAAAAATTCTTAAAGGTACTGCAGGAGATAAGTATAAGGGAAAGCCGTTCTTTCAATGTGAATACGCTCACGCAATGGGCAACGGTCCCGGCGGGCTTGAAGAATATATGCAATTGTTTTATGCGTCAGATCAGTTTATGGGCGGCTGTATCTGGGAATGGGCAGATCATAGTGTTTATGATGAAAACGCAAAATACAAGTGGACCTACGGCGGAGATCATAACGAGCCGATTCATGACGGCAACTTCTGTGTTGACGGCCTTTTCTATCCCGACCGCAGACCGTCGAGCGGTGCACTTGAGATGAAGGTTTGCTATCGCCCTGTTCGGGCATCACATATAAACGGCAATGTTTTTGAGCTTTGGAATACACGAAGCTTTGCAGACAGCTCTGATATCAGAATTGATTTTACCGTTACTGTTGACGGCGAAAGCAAGGATGTCGGAACAGTTACAAGCGTTGTTCCCGCACAGGGCAGGAAAAAGGTGCAGATTAATTCTAAGTATTTTGACCGAACCGATAAGGATGTGTTTGTAAACTTTATTTATACCGATATGACCGGCGGCAAAGAGATTGCGGTTGAACAGGTTGTTGTTTCGCAGGCTGCATTAAAAAAAGCAGATACGCAGATAAAGTCTGCCGATATATCGGTTAACGGAAAGCTTATCAAAGTTGCCTTTCATAACGGCAGTGCAATGTTTGATAAAAGCAGGGGACTTATCGGCTACTGTAAAAACGGCTACGAATATTTTAAATCAAATCCGCTTGATCATGCCAATGGCTTTGTTCCGCATATTTATAGGGGCAGATTGGATAATGACCAGTATATGGTAATTTTCTGGAAGATAATCGGGCTTGATTGTGCAAAAACAAAGCTTATTTCATGCAATGTTAAGCAGAAAGGTAATCTTGAATATATCAGCACGGTATATAATTTTGTTACAAGGGGAATTTTTGTACTTGCAAAAGCAAGGGTAGATTATTTCTTTGATGAAAACGGTAAAATGACAATTCGTGCATCGTTATTCAAGGTGTGTCCGCTTACAGACCAGTTACCGCGCTTTGGTGTTCATGCGGAGCTGAGGCGTGAACTTGAAAATGTGGAATACTATGGCAGAGGACCTGTTGAAAACTATTCCGACTTTAAGGAGCATGCCCCAATCGGTGTTTATAAAACGGTTGTTTCCGATATGGCGCATAAATATATTAAGCCGCAGGATTCCGGAAACAGGGGCGATGTGCGTTATGGTTTGCTTACAAATGCTCATGAAAACGGTTTGAAATTTACGGCACTTGAAAGATATATTAATTTCAATGCAAATCATTTTACACTTGAACAGCTCAAAGCGGCAAAGCATATTGAGAATCTGCCCGATACAGATACAACCTTTGTTTCAATAGACGGTTTTGTCAGAGGAACAGGTTCGGGAAGCTGCGGTCCGATTCCAGCTAAAGAGCATATGATTGATTTTGGCTGTTTCAAGCCGCTCAGCTTTGTTTTTGAGGTTGAATAAGCTGCGTTGTTTTATGTGTTTTTCAAACAGTTAAGGTGTTTGATTTATTCAATCTTGTTTATAAAGGCTATAAAGGCAGAAGTACGGTGCATTCCACAGTACTTCTGCCTTTTATATGATTTCATACTGATTTGTTGAAGCGGATTTAAAAGTATTGTATACTTACAATATATTAATTTGGAGGGACGATTGTATGAACAACAGCTTGCTGAACTTAATTCATAATTGCAAAGCAATAAATATACCCTGTCTTACAGTGTTTAAAACAAACGATCCCCGAATTACGCTTGTTGCAGGCGGATATCCGTTGTTTGCAAACGGTAAAATTGCAGGCGGAATCGGTGTTGGCGGCGGAACTGAAAAGCAGGATTGCGAAATAGCTGAATATGTTGTTTCCGTATTTGAGAAATTAACAAGATGAACTTAAGCGAATTCTGCACATGTAAAAATTTTGGTTGCCCTATTCATCCGGCAAAGCATGATAAAGGCTGTGCACCCTGTATTGAAAAAATCTAAAGCTTGGCGAAATACCAAATTGCTTTTTTAATTCTGTTGATAAGGAAAATAAAAGAAAGAATGATAAATTTGCCGATTTTGCAAAATGTGTTTTGGAAAACGACAGGACTTAATAAGCGGAATGCTGTGTATTACAGTATTCCGCCTGCTTTTTATTATCAGCAAACACGGTATGGATTATAAAAAGAAAAATGAATTGCAGTAAACACTTAAATGTATTATAATAAAAAGGCAGTTGTATAAATTTTCCTGATGCAAACAAAAATCTTTTTGATGAAGAGGCTGCAGCGGCATATAATTATTTTGTAAGCAAATAGGTTTGATTTTTGCTTACATATTGCAGATGGCCGGAGAGCTTTATTCTCAGTAAACATTTACACTGTCGGAGGAAGAATATATGAATAATATAGTTGATATTGCGATTATAGGCAGTGGACCTGCCGGTATATCTGCAGCGATTAATGCACAAATCAGGCATAAAAGCTTTTATCTTTTCGGAAACGCCGATTTAAGCGATAAGGTTCAGCGCTCCGAATGCATTTCAAATTATCCCGCTTTTTTTGATATAAGCGGAGAAGTTATGAATAAAAAATTTGCGGATCATCTGGAAAAAGCCGGTATTTCTGTAACTGAAAAACGAATTACAGGCATATATAATATGGGCGGTTACTTTGCAATTCTTTCCGATCAGGAGGAGTTTAATGCAAAAACAGTTATTCTTGCAACAGGTGTTGAGGCTGTTCGCCCCGTTAAGGGAGAAAGAGAGTTTCTCGGCAGAGGTGTAAGCTATTGTGCTACCTGTGACGGAAATTTGTATAAGGGAAAAACCATCGCTGTTATTTGCGATAATCCGGCTATGGAGGAAGAGGCGGAATACCTTGCAGATTTGGCAGAAAAAGTATATTATCAGCCGTTATTCAAGAAAAGCAGATTAACCGCTGATCATGTTGAAACGCTTACTTCTCCCGTAACGGAAATTCTCGGCGAGGGCAAGGTAAGCGGTGTACACTGCCGTGATGGTTCCGAAATCGAAATTGACGGTGTGTTTTTCCTTAAACAGTCTGTTTCTCCTGCCGTTTTGATTCAGGGCTTAAAAACAGATGATAACGGTGTTACGGTAGACAGAAATATGGCAACAAATATCAAGGGCTGCTTTGCTGCAGGGGATTGTACAGGAGCACCGTATCAAATAGCAAAAGCAGTTGGTGAGGGCAATATTGCCGCTCATTCAGCTTTTAAATATCTTTCTAATCAGGAGTAAGTGTATGAATATAACAACAGGTACGAAAATATGCGGCTTTACCGTAAACAGAATAAGAAAAAATGATGAACTTGCCGGCACTCTTTATGAAATGAGCCATGATAAAACAGGCGCAGAGCTTTGCTGGCTTGATAACGGCGAACAGAACAAGCTTTTTTCCGTTGCCTTTAAAACCCTGCCCGAGAACAGCACAGGCGTTTTTCATATTCTTGAGCATTCCGTGCTTTGCGGTTCGGAAAAATACCCTGTTAAGGAACCGTTTGTTGAGCTGATGAAAAGCTCTATGAATACCTTTTTAAATGCTATGACCTATCCTGATAAAACGGTTTATCCCATATCCAGCCGCAATGAAAAGGATTTTTTAAACCTTGCTTCCGTTTATCTTGATGCGGTGTTTGCGCCGAAAATTCTTGAAAATCCCAACATTTTCTATCAGGAAGGGATTCATATTGAATTTGATAAGGAAAACCCTGTTTATAAGGGTGTTGTTTTCAATGAAATGAAAGGTGCAATGTCCGGTGTTGATGATAAAATTGAGCAGGGAATAGATAATCTTCTTTTCCCGGATAGCTGTTATCATTTTAATTCCGGCGGTGATCCGGCCGTAATTCCCGATTTAACGTATGAGAAGTTTGTTGAAACTTATAAAAGGTTTTACCATCCTTCCAATGCGCGCTTTTTCCTTGATGGCAATGTTCCGCTGGAAAAAACGCTTGAAATGATTCAGTCCTATCTTGAAAAGTATGACAAAAGCAATCAGCTTCCTGTTTTATCCATGCAAAATCCGGTTTCAGGAGAGGGAACTGCCTATTATGAAATTGCAGATGAGGCAAACCGCGATAAAAAGGCAGTTTTGGCTATCGGTAAAATTATCGGAACCTATGAAGAAAAAGAAAAAGTATTTGCAGCAAAGGTTTTGTGTGATGTTCTTGCTGATTCAAATGAATCTCCGCTGAAGCGGGCGGTGCTGTCATCAGGTGTTGCCGAAGATTTGGAAATGACGGTTGTAGATGGTGTGGCACAGCCGTATCTTTTGATGATTGCAAGAAATATGAAAGCATCCGACAGCGAAAGGCTTATGGATATAATCCATAAAACCGTGAACCGTCTTGTATCTGACGGGCTGGATAAAAAATCGGTTTTTGCTTCAATAAACCGTTTTGCATTCCGATCTAAGCAACTGCCTGAGCCGCAGGGACTTTACAGAGCGGTATTTGCATTAAACAGCTGGCTTTACGGCGGTGATCCTATGCTTTATCTGATAAATGATGCAGCAACCGATGCTATTAAAAAGATGACCGAAACAGATGGGTTTGAAAAACTGCTGAAAGAGCTTTTACTTGATGACAGCGGAAGGGCAGTGCTTCATATGCTTCCGTCATCAACGCTGGGCGAAGAAGAAAGAAAAGCAGAGGAAAAACGCATTAAAAATGAAATCTCTGCGTTAACAGAAGAGGATAAGCAGCAGCTTATTCAAAAGAATGAGAAGCTTATTTACTGGCAGAAAACCCCCGATTCGGCAGAAGCGGCAAACTCACTGCCAACGCTTTCTTTGAGTGAGGTAAGCGATACGCCCGAGCTTATAAAAACGATTGAGGGCTGTGAAAACGGAGTTAAAATTCTTTATCATCCAATCAGTACAAATGGAATTGTTTATCTTTCAATGTACTTCCCTTTAACAGGCTTCAGCCTTACTGAGCTCACACAATTATCTCTGTTACCATCTCTTTTCGGGGAATTTCCAACTGAAAACTATTCGGTAACGGAGCTTCAGCAGAATATAAAAACCTATATAGGAAAGCTCACCTTCAGCCTGGAGGTTTTTGCAAAGGATAAGCAGACAGAAAAATGCACGCCGTTTTTAACAGTACGTGCAGGAATTCTGGAAGAAAACCTTTCAGCAGCGAAAGCACTATTAATTGAGGTTTTAACTAAATCACAGTTTGATGATGTGAGTAAAATAAAAGAAATTGTTATGCAATCCTATGAAATGGCCCGTCAATCGGCAATCGGCAGCGGGCATTCGCTGGGTGTTTGCGCTGTTCAGGCTCAGTACAGTGCAAAGGGTGCAGTTAACGAAGCTGTAAATGGCTATTCTTCCATGAAATATCTTCACGATTTTGCAGATGATTTTGATGGCAGGGTTAACGGATTTATATCTCTTGCCAACAGGGCGCAGACTGAAGCAATATGCAAATCGAACCTGACCGTAAGTATAACATCTTCTGAAAATGTTGTTGTTTCAGATTTGCTTTCGGGCATTCCGAGCGGAAATGAAATTCCGAAAGAAGCTGAATATAAAACAAATCTTCCTAAAAAAATGGGTATCCGTATTCCTGCACAGATTGCCTTTGCAGTGAAGGGCTATCATCTTTCCGATGCAGAAACAAATATAAACGGCTCATTGAAAATTGCGGCAAATATTATTTCCCTGGATTATCTTTGGAATATCATAAGAGTTCAGGGCGGTGCCTACGGTGCAGGCTTATTATCGGGAAGAGACGGTGCGGTTGTCTGTTATTCCTATCGTGATCCTTCGCCTGCCCAATCCCTGCAGGTGTATGATGGCTTATCTGCAATGACCCGTGAATTCTGCGAAGGTAATGATGCTTTGGATAAATATATTATTTCGGCCGTTGCTTCAACAGAACCGTTGAAAACGCCTGCAAATCAGGGTGTTGATGCAGATGAACTTTGGTTTTCGGGTGTTAAGGATGAAGACAGAATTTTAACCCGACGCCAGATGCTTTCTGCTGACCGCAGTGCATTGCTGGAGTGGTGCCCGATATTTGACAAAATGGCGGAAGATGGTGCAGTTTGTGTTGTTGGATATGAAGCCGCTCTTGCAAAATGTAAAGATCTGGAAATCTTTGAACTTTAAGCAGTATAGAGTGGAATTAAACAGGCGTAACAATTTAACAGAAAAAGAGACAGCGGTACGGTAATTGCTCCGATATCGCTGCTTTTTTGTTTATAACATATTTGTTTTTTTCATTTGCTTAAAGTTTTTTATAATAACGCTGAAGTTTTTATAAATAATAATATCAAAACCTGTAAACAAGATATCTGATAAAGGTGTAAAAATTCAGGGTGGATAGAACAGCAAAGGATTGGTTTAATTTATGTGCACAGCGGCAACTTATAAAACAAGGGATTTTTATTTTGGAAGAACACTTGATTATGATTTTTCTTACGGTGATGAGGTAACCATAACTCCAAGGAATTTTGAACTGAAATTCAGAGAAGAAAAAAGTATAAAAAGCCATTACTCCATGATTGGTATGGCGCATGTTGCCGAAAATTATCCCTTGTATTACGACGCTGTTAATGAAAAAGGCCTAGGTATGGCAGGATTGAATTTTGTTGGAAATGCGGTATACAGAGAAAAGACGGATGGCAGGGATAATATAGCGCAATTTGAATTTATAACATGGATTTTAAGTCAATGCGCTACTGTGAAAGAGTCAAGGGCTTTCATAGAAAATATAAATTTGCTGAATACTCCTTTCAGTAATGCATTGCCTGTGGCACAGCTTCATTGGATTATTTCGGACAGAGATGAAGCCGTAACAGTTGAATCAGTAAAAGAGGGTATAAAGGTATACGATAATCCCGTTGGGATTCTTACAAATAATCCGCCTTTTGATATGCAGCTTTTTGCGTTGAACAATTATATGCATTTATCAGCAGGACATCCTGTAAATCATTTTGACGCTGCCCTGGATTTAACGGAATACAGCCGTGGAATGGGCGCGCTGGGTTTGCCCGGGGATTTGTCATCGCAATCGCGGTTTATCAGAGCGGCGTTTGTAAAAATGAATTCTGTTTCGGGAAGCAGCGGGCCGGAAAGCGTAAGTCAGTTTTTTCACATCCTTAATTCGGTTGATCAGCAAAGAGGCTGCTGTGATTTGGGAAACGGAAAATATGAGATAAGCATTTACACCTCTTGCTGCAACACAGATAAAGGAATCTATTATTATACAACTTATGACAATCATCAGATTACAGCAGTGGATATGCATAAGGAAAATTTGAACGGAGATAAACTGATACGATATGCATTGATAAAAGAAGAGCAAATCAAACTGCAGAATCAGGCATGCAATAAATAATTTTAAGGCAGGGTACTGTACACAATACAGTATCCCTGCCTTTTATAATGCTTATTATTTGCTTTTTGTTTTCTTCATATGAAGTTCTTTCATACCGTCAACCTCATCGCAGATTTCCTTAAGATTGCAGGTTGAACAATCAAAAATAACATTGTCAAGAATGTGATTCAGCGCAGATGTTGTGCTTTTTATTTTATCAGCAAGCAGCAGAAGTTCATCAAATTTGTCGAACTGTGTCATAAAAACAATCCTGGTGCTTTTCACTATGGGGTTTTTAAAGTATTCCTGCAAAAGAAAGTTGCCGTAATCAGCAAAGGTAATGCCTTTTTTTACTGCCTTTTTGCTTATGCGTATCTGCTCTCTCATATTAAGGGCGGATGCTCTGGTCATAAATCCGTCGGGGCAATGATTGTATCTTATAAGCTCAAGCTCCTTTATTTTATCAAAGGCTGTTTCCTCATCAATATCTTCAATTTCAAGAAAAACAATTTTGCAAAAGGCGGTATCCTCTGTTATTTCCGGTATGTCTTTGCCGTAAAGATATATTGAATTATCAAACTGTATACTGCTTGAAACAGCCATTGTGCTGATGCACGGCTTCTGGCTTCCACCAAGCTCATATGCAGTATCCTTTAAAAGCAGTATGGCGTTTTTCTTACCCTGTTTCAGATTCGTGTTTTGATATGCAAAAATTTTTTTGCAGGGCGGCAACAGGTTTGTTATTTGATGAATAAGCTGATTATAAAGAATCATTACAGCTTTCTGTCCTTTTCAATATTGTCATAATGCTTGCCGAGAAGCTCGTATATTTTACGTATAAGCTTCATATCAAGATTGAAATAATAAATGCTGAAGGTCAAAACAAAAAGTGCTGCAATAACAATTAAAACAATGATGAAAGCTTTTAACATTTATGCCATTCCTTTCTGCCTAGCATATTCTGCTGCACCAAGTGCACCCATAAGCTGCGGATCAATATCCAGATCAACAACCTTGATTTTAAGTACATGCTCGATAGCCTTTTTAAGTCCTTCATTTTTTGCACAGCCGCCTGTAAGCGTGATACTGTCTGTTGCGCCTGCTTTTTTAGCCATTACAAAGCAGCGCTTTGCAACAGCCAGCTGAATGCCTGCTGCAATTTCGTCCATGGGCTTGCCCTCACCAACAAGAGAAATAACCTCAGATTCGGCAAAAACAGTGCATTGCGCAGTGATAGGGATGGTGTTCTTTGCCTGTAATGAGAGCTGGCAGAATTCAGGCAAAGTCATTTCAAAAGCATTTGCCATAGCTTCAAAGAAGCGTCCCGTTCCTGCTGCGCATTTATCATTCATGGCAAAGTTTTTAACTGTGCCGTCCGTATCAATGGCAATGCCCTTAACATCCTGGCCGCCTATATCAATAATTGCCTTAACATTCGGGTTGGTTACGTGAACACCCATTGCATGACAGCTGATTTCGGATATATTTTCGTCAGCAAAAGGCACTTTGTTTCGTCCGTATCCTGTTCCGATTAAATAGCTGAGTTCCTCTGCCGATTTGATATCATCAACCTTGGCAATGGCTTCTTCAAGTGCAAGTTCGGCACTTTTAACCGGGTTAATCTTGCTTCTGATTGTTGCATCGGAAACGATTTTTCCCTCTTCATTCAGTATTACACATTTTGCGTAGGTTGAACCTACATCGCATCCACCAAAATATTTCATATGTATTATCTCCTTTTCTAATTACCAAGCCATTGTATCGTCAAAATCTACAAGTGTTGGGTCAACAGGCTCTTCCTGAAGAACAGTTGTCATATATTTATTAATCTGCTCACGCATATCACGCCTTGAAATAGTTCTTGGATCCATAAGATCCTGAGGAACCCAGATAAAATTGATGTTTCTTTCTCTTGCCTGATCATCAAAAATGCCGTTAAGTCCATCCATACCCTTGCAGGATATCTGGTCATACATAATTACGGTATCGGCATTGAATTCTTCGCAGATTCTCCAAAGCTCATCAACAACATTCTGGTAGCCGCCCTTGGTGTGCTTTCTCATAGTGGTTCGCTGAAGCGTTTTTGCATATGTAGCAAGCGATTTATCCTTGTTTTCCGTATCATACATTATGTAGGAAATCATGGTTTCCATATCCATAACAACATTAATGCCCCAGCAGTTTTCAAGCCAGTTGGCAAGGCTGGTATAATAGTTTGCAGGGCAGGACCAAACAATAGCCCTGTGGCGCATTTCTTTTGAAACCTTTTCCTTTTTTTCATAGCCTTTCATCATAAGCTTGTTAACCTTTTTATCGGTTTTAAGAAAACGTTTGTCAAAGCCGCCGGAGAGGTGAAAATAAAACAATCTGTAAAGCCAAAAGGTGGCTCCTGTCATCTGCGGATAATCTGTTTTGTTTACATCCCATTTCTGAAGCTCATATTCAAGCTGCTTGTTATAGATTTTCATTGCATCAAAATATGCATTCCAATCAAATTTTTCGCCTGTCTGCTCTTCAATGAATTTAATGCAGGATTTAACCTCGTCAACTGCATATTCCTGAACCTCTTCTTCGGTATATCTGAGCGGTACATTTACAACGTGTGACGGAAGCTTGAAGCGTCTGTCGATATATGCAGAGTTCATGGTTGAACCGTCGCAGGGCATATTGCAGGATAAAAAGCATTTGCCGAACATCGGGTAGTCATCGTTGATGGCAACACCTGCTTCGGCAGACGGAAGCGGACATACATCCGCAGGAACACCATAGCTTTCGGTTAAGTCAAGATAAGGCGGTGTAATGTGCTGGTCAACCATGGAAGAAAGGAAGATCGGTATTGTCTGTACAGGCACACCGTAAAGATTCGGAAAGCCTGCCATAAGCTCAAAAGAGAAAAGCTCATCCATGCAAACTACCTTGTCGGAAAATTTATCGTTCGGGTGAAAATGCTTATCGTGTTTGAAGAGCATATGAATCATATCGGTGGTATGCTTGATTATTGCATCAAAATGAAGATGCGCAATGCGAAGATGTGTGCCGCGCAATCCTTCAACATGACGGTCTATCCATGCAGGGGCTGAAAGATAGCTTGCCATCCAGCGGTAACTCCATAAGCCTTTTACAGTGGATACAGGAGCCTTAAGCACCATTTTAATCATATCCTTCCATGTAATAAGCCATCTGTAATAATCATACATTGTGTCTTTAAATCCGCGCCATTCCCTGTGCTTCAAAATGCCTGTTTTGGGTTGATGCAGATTTCCAAGATTCTTAGGCTGGTTTGCCATCTTATTTCGCCTCCTTTTCTTTCTGAATTTTCTTTATTTCAAGGCTCTCTACAAAGGCCTGAACACGTGTTCTCAGCTGGCCGGAAGCACTTGCTGTATACTGCCTGTCAACAGTAACGGACGGAATGCCGTATTCGTTAGTCATAATATGTGAAGCAAGGGCTCTTTCATAACCCCAGTATTCGCAGAACTTAATCTGCTCATAAATTACACCGTCAGCATGATAATCCTGAACAAGCTTTTTTACAAATTCTTTTCTGCCGTCAACCTTTTCCTTACTCATATAGCGTGGGCATTGGCAGGTTTTCATGTAGTGAAGCACAATTTGCTCAAGCACGTCGCCGTCATCCGTGAGTTGAATTTCTTCTCTTCCGGGAAGCGAGCCGAAGCAGTATCTGTCTGCAACAACAAGAGCACCTGATTCTTCAATAAGCTTTGTAAAATCGGGGTCATCCATTTCAGAGCCCACAACAACAACCTTTGCTCTGTAATTTTTCTTCTCATCAGGAACCCTTGTTTTAAGCTCTTCGGCTGTTTCGCGCAGCTTGTCGATAATCAGATATTTCGGGCAGCAGTATGTAACAAGGTTAATCACGTGGAATTCATAGCCTGTAATTCTTGGGTTTTCCTCTTTTCGGTATTCTCCGATTTCGGTAATCAGTCGGCAAATTTCGTTATGTTCCTCAACTGCCTTTCGCAGGGATGCTTCGCTTGTATCAATGCCGTAAACCTCTTTAAGCTTATCCAAAACCTTAATCTGCATTTGATTTTTATAATGCTTAATTGTATGCGGCTCTATTTTAAACGGAATGTCCGCAATAGTTAAAAAGAACTTCTCGTTTTCAACAAGATTAAGAAGTGTAAAATGTTCATAGCATCTGTTCATTTCCGAGCAGGATTCCGAAGCAATGAGTGCAGACAGGAAATTGTAGCCGCCCTCAATTGCACGCTCCAGGATTGCCTTGGAATATCCGCACAGATAGGAGCTGAGATAATAGGTGGCAATGTCCATAGAACCCGTTCTCGGTGCTCTCAGCCTTACTGAAAAGCAGTTATCAAGGTTAAGCAGTACCTCTGGAATGTGATAGCAGGTATAGGCAAGTGCCTTTTTGCCCTCTGAGGTTGCCTGCTTTACAAGATCGTTATTCGCCTCCTGCAGCAGGTTTTCAAAATAAATCAAGTGTTTTAAATCCTTCATTACAGTACCCCTATTCTGTTTAATGCTTCTTTTACGCCGTTAACAACGTTTGATTCCGCAGGAAGATTAAAAATATTTTCGCCCTGAATATCAAACATGGATAAATTTTTGTCATCAGCTATATAGCTTAAAACCTCAATGCCGTTTGTATTGATGTATTCCTTCAGTGATTCATCAGCCATACGGTTAACAATTGCACCGATTTTATCATACATAACAAGCTCATCGGCTACATTTTTAATTGTGTTTATAACCTGACAGCCCTTTTTGCTTGGATCGGTAATCAGCAGAAGATGTGTAACCTTTTCCATAACTCTTCTGTTAATCTGTTCTATACCTGCCTCACCGTCAATTACCACATAATCAAATTCATCGGAAAGAATGGAAATAACCTCCTTAAGATATGAATTGATTTTGCAGTAACAGCCTGCTGTTTCAGGCCTGCCTACAGCGATAAAGGAATAGCCGTCTGTTTCAACAAGAGCATCAAATATGCGGTATTTTGCTTCGCCAAGAAGCTCAATGGCACCTCTTGTATCGCCCTCGTCAACAGATGCGATAATTTCTTTTCTGATGTCATCTATTGTCATTTTTACATCAATGCCCAGTGCAGTTGAAAGTCCCACAGCAGGGTCTGCATCAATGGCAAGTATTTTTTTATCCGGATATTTTTCTACCAGACAGCGCACAATTGTTGCAGAAAGAGAGGTTTTGCCTACTCCGCCTTTTCCTGCAACAGCAATTATTGTTGCTTTATTCATTATTCATCACCATCTAATATTATAATGGTAATCAGACAATAAATCAATAATGTTGATATTTTTTTCACAATAAAACATACGCTTTAATAAAATATATTTTATTAGGATTTAAGATTATATAATATAAAAGCCGGCTCATACGAACCGGCTTATTTTTTTAAGAATTATTCAAAATCAACAACATTTACCCAGGAATCAAGGAGCTCTTTTTCGCCCTCGATATTCTTTGTGCTTTCTGAGCAGGCAACGATTGGCATCCACTGCTGCACGAGCTGCTTTGGAATATCAGCCTTTTTGCAGAAAAGGTTAAGATATTTTTCGGCTAAAGCGTTGTTGCCCTGAAGGCAGAATAAAAGATAGGTTCTTGCTGCATCGGCAGATGCATTGCCCTGTGTTGCATGCGCCCAGTCAATTACATAGTATTCACCGTCGGGTGTTACTATAATATTGGACGGGCAGAAGTCGCCGTGAAGCACTTTGCTGTGCTTTTTAACGCCCTCTAAGCGGTTATGAAGGTCAAACCGAATGGTTGCTTCATAGGAGGATGCGCTGATTTTTGCATGCATCTTATCCTTGATTTTATTGAGATGAATCGCTTTCTTTGAATGAATCTCAAGCTGAAGATCAACAAAATTCTCAAGATATTCGTCTTCCTTATCCGGATTTTCAGCCATAAGCTCTGAAAGTGTTTTACCCTCAATATATTCTCTTGTGATAGCCCAGCCGTTTTCGGTTTTCTTTACATCAAGAAGCTTTGGAATTTTTAACCCTGTTTCCTCAACTCTGGCAGTATTAAGGGCTTCATTCAGCACCTCTGCCTTTGTAAATGTTTCGTCAAATTCCTTAACAAGCTTGTTGCCGTCACGATAAATCTTTTTGTGTTCTCTTTCTTTAATTGTTGCCATAAAGACACCCCCTGTTAATTATATCTGAATATTACCACATATTCAAGTGATTAGTTGCCGTAATATGCTCTGAGATACATATCCTTAATTTCGCTCATAAGAGGAAGTCTTGGGTTAGCACCTGTGCACTGATCGTCAAATGCCTGTTCAACCATATCATCAAGGTTATCAAGGAAATACTGCTCATCTACGCCGTAATCCTTAATGCACTTTTTGATACCGCAGTATTCTTTAAGTTCATCAATCTTTTTGATAAGACCCTTAAGCTTTTCTTCATCTGTTTTGCCTTTAACACCAAGAGCATCGGCAACCTCAGCATAACGGGCAAGTGTGTGCGGATGGTCATACTGGCTGAATGTGCCCATTTTTGTAGGAACCTCAGAAGCATTGAATTCAAGAACATAATCAATCATAAGTGCATTAGCAACACCGTGCGGAAGATGATGGAAAGCACCAAGCTTATGAGCCATAGAGTGGCAGACGCCAAGGAATGCGTTTGCAAATGCCATACCTGCCATTGTTGCAGCATTTGCCATTTTTTCTCTTGCAACCGGATCGTTAGGACCGTTGTCGTAAGCTCTTGGAAGATATTCAAAGATATTCTTAAGTGCCTCGATAGCAAGACCGTCTGTATATTCAGTTGCCATCATGGAAGCGTAAGCCTCAAGTGCGTGGGTAACAGCATCGATACCGGATGCAGATGTAAGTCCCTTCGGAGCATTCATATGGAAATCAGCATCAACGATTGCCATGTTGGGAAGAAGCTCATAGTCTGCAAGAGGATATTTTGTGCCGGTTTTTTCATCTGTAATAACTGCGAAAGGCGTAACCTCTGAGCCTGTGCCTGCTGATGTAGGAATAGCAATAAAGTATGCCTTTTCACCCATTTTAGGGAATGTGTAAACTCTTTTGCGGATATCCATAAATCTCATTGCAAGATCAAAGAAATCTACTTCAGGATGCTCATAAAGAACCCACATAATCTTAGCAGCGTCCATTGCAGATCCACCGCCTAATGCGATAATGCAGTCCGGCTGGAATGCGTTGATCTGTGCAACACCCTCCTTAGCGCAGGCAAGTGTTGGGTCCGGAGCAACATTGAAGAATGTTGAATGAATAATTCCCATGGAATCAAGCTTATCTGTAATAGCCTTTGTGTAGCCATTGTTGTAAAGGAATGAGTCTGTTACGATGAATACCTTTTTCTTATTCATAACTGTTCCAAGCTCATCAAGAGCAACAGGAAGACAGCCTTTTTTAATATAAACCTTTTCAGGTGCTCTGAACCAAAGCATATTTTCCCTTCTTTCTGCAACAGTTTTAATGTTGAGTAAGTGTTTAACACCTACATTTTCCGATACTGAGTTACCGCCCCATGATCCGCAGCCGAGTGTAAGTGATGGTGCAAGATCGAAGTTGTAAAGGTCACCGATACCACCGAAGGAAGAAGGCGTATTAACAAGAATACGGCAGGTTTTCATGCGGGCAGCAAATTCATCAATCTTGGCTCTTTCGGTTGTTTCGTTAAGATAGATGGAGGATGTATGTCCGTAGCCGCCGTCTGCAATAAGCTGCTCAGCCTTGGCAAGTGCATCGCTGAAATCCTCGCTCTTGTACATTGCAAGAACAGGTGAAAGCTTTTCATGAGCGAATTCTTCGTTGATGTCAACGGATTCAACCTCACCGATAAGAATTTTTGTTTCTTCAGGTACTTCAACTCCTGCAAGTGCAGCAATTGTTACAGGCTTCTGACCAACAATTTTTGCATTTAGAGCGCCGTTGATGATAATGGTTTTGCGAACCTTTTCGATTTCGTCGTCTTTCAGGAAGTAGCAGCCTCTGTTTTCAAATTCCTTGCGCACTGCCTTGTAAACCTTCTTGTCTACAATGCAGGACTGCTCGGAAGCGCAAATCATACCGTTATCAAATGTTTTTGAATGGATGATTGAGTTAACTGCCTTAATGATGTCTGCGCTTTCGTCAATGATGGCAGGAGTGTTGCCTGCGCCAACACCGAGAGCGGGCTTGCCGCTTGAGTAAGCAGCCTTAACCATTCCTGGACCGCCTGTTGCAAGAATAATATCTGCTTCCTTCATAACAAGGTTTGTCATATCAAGTGACGGAGCGTCAATCCAAGAAATGATGCCTTCTGGTGCGCCGGCTTCAACAGCAGCGTCAAGAACAATTTTAGCTGCGGCAGCAGTTGAATTCTTTGCTCTTGGGTGAGGGGAAATGATGATTCCGTTTCTTGTTTTAAGAGCAATAAGCGTTTTGAAGATTGCTGTGGAAGTTGGGTTAGTTGTTGGAATAACAGCAGCAATAACACCGATAGGATCAGCAATTCTCATTGTTCCGAATGCCTTGTTTTCTTCAATAACACCGCATGTCTTTGTGTTCTTATACTTATTATAAATGTATTCAGCAGCATAGTGGTTCTTGATAACCTTGTCTTCAACAATTCCCATGCCTGTTTCTTCAACTGCCATTTTTGCAAGCGGAATTCTTGCCATGTTAGCAGCCTTTGCAGCAGCAAGGAAAATTTTATCAACCTGCTCCTGAGTGTATGTTGAAAATTCTTTCTGAGCTGCACGAACTCTTACAAGCTCTTTTTCAAGCTTTTCAACGCTGTCGATAATTTCTTTAGCCATTTTGTTTACCTCCGTAATCTGTATGTCTGCAATCGTTAATTATTTAACAATTACTTGCCCATATAATAATATTAAACAGGAATAATTGCAATATTTTTAACCGAAATTCTACTTTTTTTATAAAATCGTAAAAAAAATCGTAATATCTTTGTGCGAATGGCAAATTTATTGTGAAAAATTTAACAATATCATTTATAAATTTATTTATTGCTATTCCGGAGCTTTGAAATTATAAAAAGGCAGCTCGCTGTGAACTGCCTTAATGTTTAGTCTGTTTCATAAACCTCTTTTGCCATGCGAAAGGCGGCCCATGCCTTCGGCCAGCCTGCATAAAATGCGGCATGTGTTAAAATTTCTGCCATTTCCTCTGCCGATACACCGTGATTCTTGGCGTTCAGAATATGAAATTTCAAAGAGCTGTCTAATATACCGCCTGCCATTAAGGCTGTTACGGTTACAATGCTTCGGTCTCTGGCTGATAATTTGTCTTCTCTTGACCATACCTCGCCGAATAAAACGTCATCGTTGAGCTCTGCGAATTTCGGTGCAAAGCGCCCAAGCTCATCTCTTCCTGCCGTTACTTTTGCCATTTGTTTTTCCTCCTGTTTATTTAAGCTTATTATATTCTTCGGCCGAAACAGCCTCAAGCCATTCGTTTGAAGCATTTTCTGCAGGTACTTCAACTGCAAGGTGTGAAAACCAGCTGTTTGGCGCTGCACCGTGCCAATGTTTAACCTCGGGAGGAATGTTTATAATATCTCCGGGTTTCATTTCCTGTGCAGGGTTACCCCATTCCTGATAATAGCCTCTGCCTGCCGTGCAAAGCAGAATCTGACCGCCCCTGTGATGGATATGCCAGTTATTCCGGCAGCCGGGTTCAAAGGTTACATTTGCAATTCCAACACGCTCTGTTGTAAGCATCTTTAAGTAGCTCTGCCCAACAAAGTATTCGGCAAAGGCTTCGTTTTTATCTCCAAGCGGAAATATCTGTTCAAATTCATTTGCATTCATAACTGTTCCTCCTAAAAAATATTTATATATAAAATTATATTACATTTATGTTTTTTGAGCAAATTCGGTTTTGTTATATTTATCTTGATTAAGTATTGGAAAAGCTTTATAATTGTTTCAAAGATATTTTACGGATGGTTAAGATGAAACGGAAATGGATTGTGGCTGCAATTGTATCAGCCCTGATTATAGGAGCAGTTATCGGTGCTTTGTTTTTTGAAAGCAGGAATAAGGGGACTCCTGTTAAAATCATTACTGCAACGGACATACATTATCTTTCCCCGGCTCTTACGGATTACGGTAATGTATTCCGGGAAACAATCAACGGGGCAGACGGCAAGGTTATTCAATATATAGATGAAATCATGGATTCCTTTTCCGATGAGGTTATAAATGCTGCTCCCGATGTGCTTATAATCAGCGGAGATCTTACCTTTAACGGAGAAAAGAAAAGTCATATGGATTTGGCAGATAAGCTTTCCGTTATTCAGGAAAGCGGCATACAGGTGCTTGTTATTCCCGGTAACCACGATATAAACAGGCAGTCTGCAGCAAGCTTTTTCGGTGATAAATATGAATATGTTTCTTCCGTTACTGCTGATGAGTTCAAAGAAATATATTGGGATTTCGGTATGAAGCAGGCAGAAAGCGTTGATAAATATTCGCTGAGTTATCTGTATAAGGTCAGTTCTGATTTGTGCGTTCTTATGCTGGATACCAATGCATACGGCGAAAACTTTGTTCAGGATGAATCGTATGAATGGATTGAAGCACAGCTGAAAAAAGCAAAGAAGGAGCATATGAAGGTTGTTGCGGTCAGCCATCAGAATTTGTTTGCACATAATTCGTTATTATCCTTCGGCTATCAGCTGTATGATGCACCCGAGCTTTTGGAGCTTTATAATAAATATAAGGTTAAGCTGAATTTAAGCGGTCATATTCATATGCAGCACTATATGCAGGATGGTATAACCGAGGTAGCAACCTCATCTTTGGCAGTTTCTCCCAATCAGTACGGCATTATTGATTTTTATAAAAATAAATTCAGCTATTGTACAAAGACTGTTGATGTATCTTTTTGGGCTAAGAAGAATACGATTGAGGACCATAATCTTCTGGATTTTGCAGCCTATTCCAAAGATTTTTTTAAGCAGAAAACAAGAGCAGGCAAAATGCTTGAAGAAATAAATCTGACGGATGAGGAAAAGAAATTGATGGCGGAAACCCTTGCCGATATAAATGCAAGCTATTTTGCAGGAGTTCCTGTTGATAAAGAGAAACACGAAAAGGGAATCAAGCTTTGGAAGAGGCTGGAGGGTAATTTTTCATGGAATTATATGAACAGCATGCTGGAGGATTCTGATACGGATTACTGCAGCATTACAGTAAAATAGGAAAATTTTTTTAGAATATGGCATATATTTTAAGCAAAAAGCTAAGAGAAATCCTCTTAGCTTTTTATTTCATATTAATAATATGCTTTTATGGTTTTAATCTCAAACGGCTTAAATTTAAGGGTTAATTTGTTTGTGCTCTGTCTGTCGCTGATGCTTTCTTCCAGCATATTGGTCAATTCAGCTGCTTTAACCTTGTCTGAAAGAACAATTCTGCAGTTTGTCTGCGTTCCCTCTGCTTCATAAGCACGCACGATAAATGCTTTTTCCTCATCCTCGCAGGGCTTTATTGTTTCAATGATAATGTTTTCCTTGTTTACATTTGCAAGCGGCTGCATATCAAAATTACCATCGGAAATAATATGAGGCACATTTAATCGGTAACTCGGATGAATAACGGATTTTGCACAGTATGGTGTGTTATGAGGCAGGAAGGAATAAACGGTGTGATGCATTCCGTGGTCACCCTCGATATCAGGATGAGTGCCTCCTTTGTGAAGAGACAGCCGAAGCTGTGAATTGTGAACGGAAATGCCGTATTTGCTGTCATTAAGAACGGCTACACCGTAATTCGGCTCTGACAAATCCGTATACTTGTGGTTAACAACCTCAAATTTTGCCTGTTCCAGCGAATTGTTGCGTGTTGTCGGGCGTTTGCAGTAGCCGAATTGGATTTCCTGCCTTGCAAAATCTTCACGGACATTGGTATCAAATGCAGTCTTGAGAAAGCGATGGTCATCGTTCCAGTCCATATAGGTATCAAACCGGATTTCGGGAGATGCGGAAAAGAAAATCATATCCTGTGTAATAGCTGATTTTCTGCTGATTTTATATGTGCTTCTGATAATAAATGCAATTGCTCCGTCTGAAACAATTTCACGCTTCATTAGCTCAGCACAGGGGCTGAATTTAAGCTCAAGGTCAGCATCTATATCCCAGTTATCCCAGCTTGAAGGCACATCCTCTGCCATTAGAAAAGTGTTGAACGGAAGTCCGTCAACAAGCTGTCTGTCGGCCTGCTTATCCAAAAAAGAGGAAATAAAGCCGTTTTCATCAAATTCAATTTCCGCAAAAGGAGTTTCGAGCCTGTTTTCGCTGTAAGTAAATGCAGATTTGCCGTTTTCTGCTTCGCCGTATGGTAAATGAACGGAGGAAAAGGCAGGAACGGTTACGCCGTCAATCAGAAGAAGCTTTCTTGCTTTTATATCCGTGTATTTCTGTTGGGTAATATGGGCAAGGCTTTTGCCGTTGTCTGCCGCAAAGATAACATCGCTTCTGTCAAACGAAAGTGTGTTTGTAACGGAAATGCCGTTTTCATTGCAGTTTGTTATATCGGCAATTTCTTTCTTTACATTCCGGATAAGGCAGCGCATTTCTTTTTTGCATTGCATATGTGCCTTATGGATGCAGGTTCCCGGAAGAATATCATGGAACTGATTGAGCAGAAGAGTCTTATAATATTTGCTGCTGCTTTCAGCGCTTAAGGCTTTGTTGGTTCGGATACCTTCGTTAACGGATAAAATTTCAAAATCTCTCAGCAGCAATTCGGCTTTTCTGTTGTTGCGTTTGATTTCGTGCTGGTTTGTAAGTGTTCCTCTGTGAAGCTCCAAATACAGTTCTCCCCTGTAGGTATTGGGATTAGCTGCTGTTGCTTCAAGCTCCTTCATAAAATCACCGACGCTTGTGTAATCAGCCTTTGGGATTTCATTCAGGTTTTTGCAGCGTCTTGCCATTTCAATCATCTCAAACTGAGGACCTCCGCCGCCGTCACCGAAGCCATAGGCAACAAGGCGTTTGTCCGTAACAGAGGGCTGGTCTGTTTCATGTGTGTTGTTGATAACGGCTTCTCTTATTGTTTTGGCATCCGGCCGGCAATGCGTCATATTGAAGTGAGAGAAAACTTTTGTGCCGTCAATTCCCTGCCAATAGAATGTGTTATACGGAAATGAATTTGTATCATTCCATGTGATTTTTGTTGTAAGAAAATAATCAACGCCGCAGCCTTTCATAATCTGAGGAATGGATGCGGAATATCCGAAAGTGTCGGGAAGCCAGAATGCGTTTGAGGTGTAATTAAAATACTTTTTTGTAAATCTCTGTCCCCAAAGGAACTGCCTTATCATGGATTCACCCGATGTGATGTTGCAGTCGCATTCAACCCATACGGCTCCGTTCGGCTCATATCGTCCTTCACGCACCTTTTCCTGTATTCGTTTAAAAAGCTCGGGATAATGCTCTCTTATCATATCACTGTGTGCAGATGAGCTTTGTATAAACATATATTCAGGATACTGTTCCATAAGGCTGATTTGGTTACTGTATGTTCTTGCGCATTTTTTGATGGTTTCATCAACGTGCCAGAGCCACGCAGTGTCCATGTGGGAATGGCCTATAATTCCAACCGCAGGTGCATTTTCCGAATTCTTTTCACGAAGAATTTTCGTCAAAAAGGGATGTGCTCTTTCAAGTGCACCAAAGAATTCCTCCCTTGTAACCTCATCAGGGGAATAGTAAACGGTTTTATGCACCTCGGTAAGGGCGTTTATGGTTCTTGCCTTTAAGAAGCTGTTGTCAGGCAAATCATTTGCAAGCTGATTTACGGTTTTTAAATCAAAGTAAAAGCCGCATAATTTATCATTTTTAGTGCAGATATCAAGGCTTTCAAATGAAAAGTCATAATGATTCACCTGTGTTAAATCCGCTGAAAAGGGATCGCATCCGTGATAGTCATGCCCTGCGTAGTATTCAACGGCAAGCTCAATTTTTTCTCCGGTCTTCGCATTTTTTCGGATTAAGCCGCAGTAGTGATTGCCGTGGGAGGTGTATGTAATTTTATTGTTGTATGTTCCGAAAGGAATACCGTTAACCCAAAGCATCGCCTCATAACCGCCAAGCCTCGGCATCAAAAATAAATCTGTTCCGTTCAGTTCCCTCGGTACAGTGTATTCCGCTTTAATCCAGCAGTATTCGCCGTTGCTTCCCCACATAAAGCCGTTTGATATTTCCTTAAAATTTTCATCATCGGGAATATTATGAAATTGTTCGTTGCAGCGGAAAGCCCTTGCGGGCAGGCTGTCTACTTTGTCAAATAAGTATGGATTTAAAGTTTTTTCAAGCCTTTTAAGTTTTAAAAGCATTTTTTCGTAATGTGCTTTATACAGCATAATCCTTCTACCATCCTGTTTATTATAATATGAAAAAGTATTTGCGTTTGTTTGCAGTATATCATATAAAGACAGCATTAAACAATATCAAAAATTCCGATTTTTGTTTGATTTGTGTGGTTTATGCTTTGCGCTGTATTGTACGTTTCTTAAAAATATGATATGATAAAAAATCATATTAGCTTTATAATAAAACAGATGTTGTTTTTTGCAGATGAAAACTGCTTTTTTATTTTTATCTTACATTGGCACAGAGGGGTTTTAATTTTGAGAAAAAACACATTGCTTATTGTTAATCCGTGTTCGGGTAAAAAAAGAACAAGAACACACACACAGGATGTTATCCGTTTGCTTTCGCAGGACGGAAGCAGCGTAACCGTTAAGGAAACTGCATGCAAGGGGCATGCAACGCAGCTTGCGGAGGAAAACGGAGAAGAATTCGATTTGATTGCCTGCTGCGGCGGCGACGGCACCTTTAATGAAGTAATAAACGGAGTTCTGCATCTTGAAAGGCGGATTCCGCTTGTGTACATACCTAACGGAACAACGAATGATACTGCTGCAACGCTTTCTATTCCGGAGAACTTTCCCGAGCTTGCGGCTTTGATTAAAAAGGATGAATATAAGAAATGCGATATCGGCATTTTCAATAACAGATATTTTTTTTGTGCCGTGTCCTTCGGATTTGGTGCCGAAGCTTCGTTTTCAACAAGACAGTCCTTAAAAAATAAAATAGGTCATGTTGCGTATATTCTTTCCAATATTAAAAGGATTCCGGATGTCCGCCCTGTTAAAATGGATATTGAATATGATGATAAAAAAATATCCGGCGAATTTATTTTCGGCGCTGTAATCAATACAAAGTCCGTCGGCGGAATGTTCAGGCTTGATGAAAATATTTTCAGAATTAATGACGGCAGGTTTGAAATGGTGCTTGTCAGAAAGCTTGACAGTGTTATTGAAATTCCCCATGTTTTATATAAGCTTCAAAAAAAGGAATATGATAATAAAGAGATTATTTTGATTCAGGCAAGCAAAATTCAATTCAGCTCTCCCGATAAGGTTGCATGGCTGATTGACGGAGAAAATGGCGGCAGATTAACAAAAGCCTCCGTTGAGAATATCAGAGAGGGCATAGAGCTTTGTGCACCGGACAGCAATATTTATGTTTAAAATACAGGGCAATAAAGAGTATTTTCTTTATTGCCCTTTTCAGAGGTAATGTTTATGAAGCTTAAAAGCAGTAATGCGTTTCTGCAGTCTGCCTTTGAATGGGCAGTTGATAAAACCAAGCAATTTGTTGTAACAGGCACAAGGAACGGCGATGTCAATAAAGGCGATGGCAATAAGTGGTATGGCCCGAATTGTGCGGTTATCAGAACGCCCAATAAGCTATGGGCACAGCCTAAAGATTATAAGCCCGCTTTCTGGGCAGGGTATTTTGACAGAACTGCGTATTATATCCGCGATTATGTGCATCAGGCAGCAGGTGCTTATCTTGTTGGGCTGTATGATGAGCTTTATAATATGTTTTACACCTTTGTCAGTCATGCAAGTGAGGAAACGGGCTGGTTTGCCCCTTGGGCATTTAATTTTGATAATACCGTTTATTATATGGATACGCCGAATTATAAAAAATTCGTGCGTGAAATAACGTCCCAGTTTGAGCTTGTTGAAAAGGCATATCAGCTTTATTTGTGGAGCGGTGATAATCGTTATATTGAAAATGATGTTATTTTTGGTTTTGTTGAAAAGATTATGTCGGTTTTTATTGATCGGCTTGATGGTGTTGTTTTAAAAGAAAAAAATGGTATTCCGGAGGGCAGGGGAGATATATGGAAAGGCTCTTCAACCTATAATGAAAGGGGCTTTCATGCTGCTGAAGCAGGGGATAGTATCGGTGCAATGTATAAGGCAATTCTTGCTTATGCAGCTATTCTTGAAATAAGAGGGAATTCCGAAAGGGCGAAGGTGCAGCTTGATCGTGCAGAAAAGCTGAAAGCGTATTTTAACAAGGAATGGAGCGTTGTTGATGGCAGTGATATGTATGCATATGCCATTGATCATAAGGGCAGAAAGTATTATGAATGGTATAAAAAAGGCAGTAAAATTTACGGCGGCGCCTCATTGCTGTTTATTCCCATGAAAGAACTGACATACTGCGGCGAACGCAATAATAAGCTGCTTGATTATATTTTTGAAAAGGAACTTGATGAAAGCACAAGAGAGGATAATATAGAAAGCCTTACCTATCTGCCCGATGTTTTTTTCCCTTATAATCAGAATGACCGTGCATGGTTCTGGATGAAGCATATTATTTCTCAAAAAGATTTGCCTCATGAGCATAAGACGCAGGGTACAAACGGAGATTATCCCGAAATTTCATTTACGTTTATTTCACAGGTTGTGGAGGGCATTATGGGTGTTTGTGTAAATGCAGGGCAAGGCTTTGTTTCAACCTGCCCTCATTTTCCGAAAGATATGGATGATGTTCAGTTGTCTGATTTGAAATTCGGGGAAAATACAGTTGATATTCTTCTTAAAAAGGATAGGGCAGTTTTAAGAAACAAAAGCAATCATTCCATAAGCTATAAATGCAGATTTTCTTCCGATAAGGATTTCTTTCAGGTTAACGGAGAACAGCAAAAAACAGAAAAAGAAATGGAAAACGGAATTCTCATATCCTATGTTAATCTTGAGATTCAGCCAAACAGCAAGGTTATCATTGCATTATAAACAGCAAAAGGCAGTGCTTAATGCACTGCCTTTTGTTCGCCGGATTTTGTTAAACTGTATAAAGTAGATGCTATGTAAAAAATTTTTTTAAAATCGGATTTATCATATAACATTAAGCCTCGTTGATAATTACGATTTTGTTGTAATCAACGCCTCTTACCTCAAGCTCAATGCCGACATTCATAAGATATGCTCCGCTTTTTTCGTATGTTTCGTTTCCGAGTGTTAAGGAATACCGCTTGTTTTCATCAAGTCCGTCAAAAAGCATGGGAACGCTCTTTTTGTAAAATCTTGTTCCGTTCGCAGCAATGAAAGCAACGCTTTTTGTTTTATCCTCGTTTACATACTGGTTAAAGAGGATTTCATCCTCATCAATATCCATAATTCTGTAAAGATTGCCGAATTGAACAATTTCGCGGATATCTTTGTAAAGTGCGATGTTTCTTTTGCAGATTTCAATATCCTTATCTGAATAATTTGTTAAGTTTCCGCCGATGCCGAGGGAGCCCTGCATAGCAATGTTGAATCTGAAATCAAGTGAGCAGGGCTTATTGATGCCTGCAATATCCGTTACCCATGCACGCATTGCTTTAACAGGCCTTAAAAGTGTATATCCCTTTTGAATAACCATACGGTCAATACCGTCTGTATTGTCACTTGTCCATACCTGATCGTAATGTGAAAGTGCACCTAAATCGGCACGGCCGCCGCCGGAAGCACAGCTTTCAATGGCAACATCGGGGTGAAGCTCCTTAAGCTTATCAACAATGTCATAAACAGCCTTTGTGTGAAGATACCAAAGCATCTGCGGGCAGTCAAGATTTTCTGCGCCTGCTTCGGAAAACGGCCTGTTCATATCCCATTTTATGTATTTGATGTTGTGGTTGGAAAGTAAATCATTTAGGCAGTTGAAAATGTATTCCTGCACCTCTTTTTTTGTCATATTCAGAACAAGCTGATTGCGGAGCTCGTTTGAATATCTTGTGTCAAAATGATATGCCCAGTCGGGATGTGCTCGATATAAATCACTGTCTCTGTTTACCATTTCCGGTTCAACCCAGATACCAAAATCCATACCAAGTGCATTTACCCTATTGATTAGTTCGTCAAGTCCGTTGGGGAATTTATCCTTATTTACAAACCAGTCTCCGAGTCCGGCTTTATCGTTGTTGCGTTTACCAAACCAGCCGTCGTCCATAACAAAGAGCTCAACGCCGATTTCTGCGGCAATTTCCGCAAGTGCAATCTGATTTTTACTGTTTACATCAAATTCGGTTGCTTCCCAGGAATTATAAAGAACAGGAAGCGTTTTATCATGAAAGCTTTTCGGAAGAACGTGAGTTACTGCAAACCTGTTCATTTGCCTTGACATATCGCCGAAGCCCTGCGTATGGCCGCAAAATACCTTTGGTGTGTCAAATACTTCGCCGGCCTTAAGTTCAAATTTGAAATCAAAGTCGCTTATACCCATAATGATTCTTGTTGAATGGAATAAGTCCCTTTCCGCAATTACCTTGAAGTTTCCGCTGTAAGCAAGAATTCCAAAGTATACATCACCGCTTTTTTCGTCTGCGTTCTGAGATGCAATGAAATAAGGGGATTGGTTGTGCGAGGTAGTTCCTCTTCTGCTTTCACTCACAAAAGAGCCGCCCTCAAGCGTGGTTTTTGTTTCAAGGTTTTCTCCTCCCCAGGCACCGTTTGTATTTCTGAAGGTGTATGGCTTTTTCGACGGAAGATTGAATTCCGCACTGAAAAGCTTTTCAAAATAAACGGAATGCTCCGAATGATTTTCTATTGTGGTCCATCTTGTAATGATATCGCTGTCCTCACAAACAGTGTAGTTCAGGGTAATGCTGAGGGGATAAACCTTGTCTGTAAAACGGAGCATAAGGGTGTTCCCGTCAATTTCATATCCTTTGTACTGTAATAAAATATCACGGCAGCCGTCTGCAAATTCTGCTTTTACAGCGCTTCCCCGGTAAACGGTCTGTCCGAAAGCCGTATATTCCTGCTTATATTCATCAAGCATAGAGATGTTTGAATTCTGTTCATGTACAGCTTTGATAAAATAATCGTTTATATCGCATTTTCTGCCCCAGTGCAGATGGCGGTTGTACCCGAAATAATCAACACCGAATACATAGTGCGTGTTTTTTGTTTCAAGAACAAAAATATTATCTTTGCAAATAATCATTCTTGCGTTCTCCTTTATTGTTGACATAATTTGATTTTTTAGATATTATTAAAATATCACAAATAAAGTAGCGTATAAATAAGAAATATTAAGATATATGTTAGGAATATAACTATGATTGAAAAGTTTAAAAACTTTATTGCCCTGAATGAAGAAAATGAACCTCTCAAAATAGAAATTGTTGGTGAAACCTATTGCGATAAAAGCTTTAATATAGAAAGGGAAAATTCCGATTTAAACGCGCTTGAATTTATAATAGACGGAACAGGAATTCTTGATATAGAAAACCAGCATTTAATTCCTGAAAAAAATGATGTTTTCTTTCTGAAAAAAGGAAGCTTCCATAAATACAAATCTGATTCAAAGGAGCCATGGCATAAATTCTGGATTGTTTTTAACGGCGATTTTGCCGAAAGCCTGATAAAATGTTATCTTCCCGAAAATGTTTATCTGTTTAAAAACTGCAATGCCGTTAAAAGATATTTTGAAGAAATGGTTGAAACAACAAGAAAGAATATGCCTTATGCTGTTATGGTAAATAAAATTACAATCAGTCTTATGCACATCTTTATTTATATAAGAAACAGAGTGATTATGGATAATGAGGATTTGTCGGATGTTATCCGGAAGCAGCTTGATGAATCTGTTGAAAGTGCATTTAATCTTGATAATCTGTGCAAAGGGATAAATTATTCAAAAAATTATGTTATCCATGTTTTTAAGAATAAATACGGTGTAACGCCTTATCAATATTTTCTTGATAAAAAAATTGAGGCTGCCAAAACCTATTTAACACACACCAATTTAAGCGTCGGCAATATAGCAAGCACGCTTCATTATGCAGATCAGCAGTATTTTTCGTCAAGCTTTAAAAAGGCTACAGGGTATTCACCGCTGGAGTACAGAAGAAAAACACGAAGGGATTAAATGAATAAAAAAGACTTCTATTCATTTTTTATCGTGACATTTATTACACGAACAGTGATAATCCTAACATTGTAGGTGATATTGCTTATTTATAACGGCAGTTATATATGATATATTACATTGTTGTAAAAGGGGGATGCTTTATGGCAAAGCCGTTTTCCTTTTTCCTTGTAACGGATACGCATTATTTTGACACCTCATTCGGCAGAACCGGACCTGCCTATGAAGAAAGAAGCCGCACGGATCAGAAATGTGTTGCCGAAACGCCCGCAATCATTGATGCGGGTTTTAAGCAGATTGCTGAGGATAAAGAAACAGATGTAATTCTTATTCCCGGTGATTTGGTTTACAGAGGTGAATATCAAAGTCATGTTGGCTTTAGAGAAAGACTTTATAAGCTTCGGGAACAGGGGAAAAAGATTTATTTAATTACAGCCCGTCATGATTACGGCGGAGAATCCGCTGAGTTTATTGATGACAGGGTGGTGCCTGTAAAAGGTATGCCAAGAGAAGAGCTTAGAGATTTTTATAAGGATTTCGGCTTTAACGGCGCAATCAGCGAGCATAAAGAAAGCATGAGCTATGTTGCGCAGCTTACAGACGGAATCAGGTTGCTGGCTCTGAACTGTGACGGAGATTGCAAAGATTTCAAAGGCATCTGGGATAATCAGATGGAATGGGCTCTTGAACAGATTAAGGAAGCGCATGAAAGCGGAAACTACATATTTGCGATGACACATTATCCGCTTTTGCCGTTTTCGGCTATTATGCATCTAATCGGTGATGCTAAGCTTACCGATTGGGAAAATACAGCTGTAAAGCTTGCAGATGCAGGTCTTGATTTGATTTTTACCGGCCATATGCATGCGCAGGCGGTTACCGATTATATAACGGAAAAAGGGAATAAGATTACGGATGTGCAAACAGGCTGTTTTGTGGGATGCCCCTGTGCGTACAGAAGAGTTACCTTTGAAAGTGATGATACGGTTGATATCAAATCCTATACGATTCATGATTTTGATTATGATAAGAACGGTAAAACGGCCGAGGAATATTTCAGATGGCGCTTTGACAGAATGATTAAATGGAAAATGGAAGAAATACTTCCGTCTCCCGTTAAAAAGCTTCTTGATAAGCTGACCCTGAAGAAGCTTGGCAGACTGCTGTTTTTCAAAGTTGATGAAAGCATTCGTGACAGACTTGCAGTTGATGTGGGTGTAGAGCTTGTGCGCAATATCTTTTTGGGTAATGAACCGTATATTAAAGGTACGCCGATGTATGAAGCAATGGCAAAACTGCTGAAAAGGCTTCACTTTGTTACGCATATCCTTGAAAAAAAGCTTGGTAAAAACAATTCTGTTCTTGCAGATATTGATAGCTTTGTTCTTTCCATGATTGGTGATGAAGAGCAAAGGGATTATAATTTAAAGTTAAAGGTTAACAGGGGGTAATTATCGTGTCTGAATTAGCATCAAAAGCTAAAATTTACGATCCAAATCAAAAACATTTAAAAGCAAACGAATTTATTCTGTATCTTGTTGCTGTTTTCTTTTATACAATGATGACAGGTGCAGTAGGCTCTTACAGAAATGACTATTTAGTTAATGTGCTTACGCTTTCTCCTGAAAATGTAACGCTGTTTAATACATTAACCTCAATTATTCCGTTTGTGCTTAATATTTTTATTACAATTTATATTGACGGCAGAAGAGTCGGCAAGGGCGGAAAGTTCAGACCGCTTGCTTTGCTTGTGGCAATACCGACGGGTATTTTCCTTGTGCTTTCTTTCTGGGCTCCGTCAGGCTTAACAGGCACAATGCTTATGATTTATCTTGTAACAGTTGCTGTTGCATGGGCAGTATGTACAAATTTCGGAGATACAGTAAATAAGGTTGCTATTGTTCTGACTCCGAATCTGAAAGAAAGAGATACCGTAATGTCTTTCAGAGGTATTGTATCTGCTGTCGGCAATTCAGCTCCTCTTGTTGTTGAGCTTGTTATAGCGTTTATGGTTAAGGATAAAGGACTTCGTTATATTCTTGTTGCCTCGCTCTGCGGTGTGTTCGGAATCATAACAATGCTTCTTGGTATGAAAACCGTTCGTGAAAGGATTACATACAGCAATCAAAGGAAAAACCCTGTTGAAGGATTTGCTGATATTCTGAAAAACAAGTATTCATGGACAATTATTTTCTCTGAATTTTTGAAAAGCTTCCGCGGTATTTCAACATATATGGGCGTTTTTCTTGCAGAAGCGCTGCTTGGTCCGGGTAAATTCCTGCTCTTTGGTCTTCCTACGGGTATCGGTACAGCAGTAGGTATGCTTGTAATCAATTTCCTTCTTAAGAAATTCAATTCAAAGCAGTTGTATATTGCCAGCGGTATTTATTCCATTATTGCAAACTGTATTGCCTTTGCAATCGGATATATTTATTTCAATTCTCCAAGCCCTGTTCTTCAGATTGTGTTTGTTGCTTCACTGTTCCTTATCGGCTTGCAGTTCGGTGCTTCAAATCTGCTTCCAACAATGTTCCAGGCTGATGTTCTTGAAACGATTGAGCTTAAAACAGGAAAAAGGCTTGATGCTTCCCTGCCGTTTATTATCGGCATCGGAACTATGATTTCAGGCACAATTGCTTCGGCACTTGCTCCTCAGGTTCTGTATGGCACAAAGGTTCCGATTATTGAATATGTACAGGCTGTTGATGGTGTTGCACAGGAACAGAGCCTGCATACAAAAATCATGCTTCTGTTCTTCTACACAATTGTTCACGGCATTATGATGTTCCTTGCAGGTGTGCCGTTCTTCTTCTATAAGCTTACAGGAAAAACCAAGGATGATATCCATAACGCAGTTCTTGAACAGCGTGAACGATTGGCCGCTGGAAAAGGAGACGCAGCGGAAGAAAATACTGATGCCGAAGAAGCATAGAATATATTGATAGTAAAAAAGAGTGTGGTTTATCCACACTCTTTTTTACTATCGTTATTGTATTTTTATTTGCTGATTCTGTAAACCTTAACACCATGCTTTGGCATTGAGGCGGAAAGTATGCTTGCCGAAAACTTTTCATTGCTCCATAATTCGTGAACATTATAGGATGACTGGGAAGTACCAAATTCGATGTATTCATCTTCCGCAAGTTCATTCAAATTAAATGAAAGTCCCTTTGCCTTGCCGCTTGTATTAAAGAAGCAAAGCGCCGTATCGCCGTTTGCAAGCGGACGGGCAAGAACATCAATACTGGAAACATTTTTAATTCTTTTCGCAGCCTTTCCAAGCGGATCCTGATCAATAGCGATTAAATTTCTGTTTGTAACAATGTTAAGTACAGGGTGGTTTTCAATTGCTGTTCCGTCTTCATTCACAAAACTTCTGATATCGTTTCCGAGAACAAGGGGAGCTGCCATCATACACCAAAGAGAGAAATGCGCTCTGTTTTCATCCTCTGTTAGCTTTCCGTTTCCAACCTCAAGCATATCCGGATCGTTCCATGCACCCGGTTTTGAATACTTGTAAAGCTTGATATTGTGTTTATAAATCAGATAAATACTTTTCCAAAACGGCATAATGTCGTGGGTTGTGCGCCACATATTTCCTGCCTTTGCACCCCACTTGAATGGAATGGAAGTGCCCCATTCGCAGATGGAAAAGATAATCGGCTTTTCGGGATTGCCTGTTTTTTCGGCAACCGCCTTTGTTGCCTTTTTGAGTTCTCTTGCCATTCTTGAATACTGGGTATAAGAGCTGTCCGCCAAAGTGCGTATCGGGTTTTTCAATATGATTTCATTTTCTCCTGCCCGTAAATCAACCATAAGCTGCAATCTTCCTGTTGCATTAAAGCCCTTGGTTTTTTGAGCAAATACCTCATAAATTTCGCCGTTTACAATTACCTGAAGATATTGCTCGTGGTGAAGATTCAAACTCTTGTAAATAAGCAGCGTAAGAACATATTTTCCGCTGAGTTCAACAACGGGCCGGAAGGTTGCCGTGCCTGCATTGTGGTTCAAAAGACCAACTGCTTTTCCGCTCGGAAGCCTGCTGATATTAACAATTTGCGCTCTGCCTGTGAATTCTGCATCTTCCGGCTTCAATGTGTATTCAACTGCATTTCCCGGTCTGTTAAGCTCAATGCCCTCAATAACAGGGGCATCGCCGTTTATTTTCTTGTTGTGGCAGAAATCATATTTAAAGAATTCACAGCCCCAATCCGCGATTGTTTTGGCATCAACTGCTTCGTTTCCAAGGCTGGCAGGTAAATCCTCGCAGGTTAATGTTCCGTTTGAGGAATAAAGACCAACCTTCATTCCCATATGATTGATTTTCTCAATAACAGACGGAATACCCGACGGGAATTTTCCAAGATCGCCCTGCAGTCTTCCGTTTTCGTCACGGAAAGAGCTGTGCCAGCAATCGTCAATATTTATATATTGATAGCCTGCATCCGTAAGCCCTGAAAGTCTCATTGCAGCAGCGGTGCTGAGAATAAGCTCCTCGCTTATATTCTGCTTAAAGGTGTTCCAGCTGCTCCATCCCATCGGAGGGGTAAGTGCAGCGCCGCTGTTATAATCTTCAACTTCATCGGTATTGATTGTCAGCTTTGTGGGAACACCCATTTTTTCAAGTGCGCAAAGCGGGCATCTTCCGCTTTTTCTGTAATTGATAAACCAGCTTATAAAATAAATTAAGCCGATTACTGCCAATATAAGTAATAAAATAAGAAACCACATAAGAATATACCTCTTTAATTTTTTTATTAATTTAAGCTACGGTTCAGCTTCCTCTTATCCGAAAACGGCGTTTCCGACAAAAAGAGAAAGCAATGTCATAATAAGACCTGCAATAAATACACCGATGGATATGACACCAAAGGATTTCTTTTTATCCAAATGAAGTAGGGAGGCAAGGAGCGCCCCTGTCCATCCACCTGTTCCCGGCAGGGGAATTGCTACAAATAAAAGAAGCCCCCATATTCCGTATTTATCAATTTTATCTCTTTTTTTAAGTGTTTTTTCCTCAAGCCAAAAGATAAATTTATTTATTCCCGGCACTTTTTTCAGTACCTCAAAAATCCAATTTATTAACAGCAGAATAAAAGGAATAGGTAATATATTACCTAAAAAGCTTATGATAAAGCCGACAAACGGGTTCATCTGAAGCAGAACGATTGCCGTAAACATGCCGAGCCTGCATTCAAGAATGGGGCAAAGCGAGATAATGAATACAACAAGCCAATCGGGTATGCCGTGAGCAGTTAAAAACTGTTGCAGTGTTTCGCAGATTTCCTGCATAAAATCTCTCCTAAATTAGATATAATTGTTTTGATTTAAAAAGTTGTGGGCGGCAGTGATAATGTTTTTGTCATTATCAAATTTTAAAAGGCTGAGTGCCCTGTCGTAAGTTAGCCAGATGTAGTCCTCAATTTCCTCTGCCTGAATAGAGGTTGAGGTATCCTGTGTTGTGCCGACAAAAATGGAAACAACCTTTTCAATTCTGTTTTGAATTTTGTATTTTGAAATACATTCAAAGCCGTCTATCAGCCTGATATGGATTCCTGTTTCCTCAAGCACCTCGCGAAGAGCCGTTTCTTCCTTCGTTTCACCCATTTCGATATGACCCTTTGGAAATCCCCAATGAGCCGAACGCCTGTTTTTAATAAGCAGGTATCTTATTTCGCCTTTGATATCTCTGAAAACAACAGCACCGCAGCTGCTTTCATAAAGGCATTCAATTTTATAATTCGGAAAATCTTTTTCAATATCAATATATTCCCTGATATCATTGATAATGAATCTTGTGCTTTTAGGGGCAACAATCCAAATGTATTTTCCGTTTTTTTTGTTGCTTAAAACCGCTATAACTCGTCCATCAAAATTACTGACCGGATGATGAATTCCCATGATGAATGCGCCTTGGTTTTCAGTATTGTAAACAGTTCCGTAATTAAGTGGATAATTATAGCCCGTTTTTTCATCAGTAGAGCCAATTGGCTTAACGACCCTGACTCGTACATATTTACCGAGCATGATTTCACCACCGAGTTAAAGAATAAAATATAAAATAATTATACAACAAATGAATATAATATACAAGTATTAATTACAATGTATAATAAAAGAGCATTACAAAAAACGCTTTGTAATGCTCTTTTTATGCTATTCGTAAATAAATTCGGCTATTTTTTCTTTGTTTTTATCCGTGTTAAGGGCTATTACGGAGGCACCGCCTCTTGTTGCGTATTCCCACGTTCCGTCAAACGGGCATGCCTGCTGCTTAAAGCCTCCGGAAACATTTCCAATAACCTTAAATGCAAGGCTCATGATTTCGGATTTTGTTAAGTCCGTATCTATAAACGGAGCAATCTTGCTGAGCATTCTTAAATCGGAAACAGGGGAGGCTGCAGCCTTTTTCAAAACAGCTTCCATAACTGTGCGCTGGCGCTCGGTTCTTACCCAATCCGTGTCTATTTTTCTGATTCGGCAATATGCAAGTGCCTGCTCGCCTGTTAGTTTATGCTTTCCTGCCTCAAGCTCAACATTTCCGTATCTCATCGGATGTCCGGTTACCTCTTTTGCTTCCTCCTCGGTTACATCAATTTTAACTCCGCCAAGGCGGTCAATCATAACCTTAAACATTTCAAAGTCTGCAACAACGTATCCGTCTATCTTAACGCCGAAATTATATTCAATCGTATCCGCAACAGCACTGTATCCGCCGTAGGAGCAGGCAGCATTAAGCCTTTGATATGTGTCTCTGCATGGAATGTAAACCCAGCTGTCTCTCAGAAAAGAAACCATCTTGATGCAGTTATGCGCTCCGTCAATGGAAATAAGCATCATTGTATCGGATCTGCTGGCATTGCTTTCCTCGCTTGCTCTTGCATCAACGCCCAGCAGCAATATGTTTGTAACATCAGATGAGGATTTTAAATCGGCACTGTTTACATATCTGTTTTCTGATTTTTCGTTGTAATTGATTTTTGAAAGTGCGGTAAATCCGGTAGCGGTAATTATAACAATAATGGCAAGCAGTGCCGAAAGCACGGCAATAACAGGTGCAAGCTTATTCTTTCTGCGCTTTTTCTTTTTCGGAGCAGGTGAATCATCCGGTTCGGTATTTTTGCTTCTTTCACTGTATCGATTTTTTTTGTCCGAATTATTATGGTTGGCTCTGTCTCTGCTGTCCCTTGTTCGGCTGAATGCTTCAACAGCTTGTCTGCTGTTATAGCTGCTGTAAAAATCTTCAGGGGGAACACGTCTGCTTCTGTTATCATAATTGCTGTAAATATCATCGGGCGGAGGGATTTCCCTGTCAAAATTGTTTTGATACTGATTTTTGTAACGGCTGCTTTCGTCTGCATAAGCAGAGTTGAAATTTTTAAGAAATTCCTCGCTTGGTGAAAGCTCGCTGTTTCGATGCGGATTTTCATTCCTATTGCCTAAATTATAATTGTTTTGGGAAGTATATCGGTTTTCTTCTCTTCCGTAAAAGCCTTTCGGGCGGTAACTGTTTAAGTCAAATCCGCCGTTTGCGTAGTAATTTTCGTCCGGCGGAACGGTTCTGTCTTTATTATCATCTCTGCCGCCGAAGCGTTTGTCGTTAAAATCCATTATTACACCTCTGAATATTTGAAGCTTTCCTATGATATTACTATATATTTTAATCATTTTCAATGACTAAAACAAATTTTTATTTTATCTTAACGAACTGTTAAAAATGTGTTGACAGTTCATAGCTTTATATTTTAAAATATATTAAGCGAGCTGATCAGGCAATTGCGCAGTACAGAATTGCTTCTGCTATTGTGAGGAAAGTCCGAGCAGCATAGAGCAGGATAACGGCTAACGGCCGCCGAGGGTGACCTTAGGGAAAGTGCAACAGAAATAAACCGCCGCTTTTGCGGTAAGGATGGAAAGGCGAGGTAAGAGCTCACCGAACGGATGGAGACACCCGTTGCCATGTAAACCCTATCCGCTGCAACACAGAATGGAAGGCTGTTTGCTCGACACATAATTCCGAAATGTGGCTGGAGTGTGCCAGCAATGGTACATCGAGATAGATAATTGCCCAAGACAGAACTCGGCTTACAGATCAGCTCGCATGCGTTTGTTTTGAGAATGGAATCTCTCCGAAAAATTGCCGAAGGCATAATTGGGGATAGCTGAAACAATATCACGTCTTGTTCGGCTACAGCAAGGCGTCTGTGCTTTTTTATTACTATTTGTAGCCGGAAAGGCTATGTGAATTGGTATGCTTGTTAATATGCGTGATTTGCTGAAAGATGCTCAGGATGGCAACTATGCGGTAGGTTCATTTTCGGTTGCCAATATGGAAATGGTGCTGGGTGTTCTTAAAGCTGCCAAAGAGCTTAAAGCTCCTGTCATTCTTCAGATTGCCGAAGTCAGACTGAAGCAGTCCCCTCTTGAAGTGATAGGTCCGCTTATGGTTGCTGCCGCTGAAGCAGCAGATACACCTGTTGCTGTTCATTTTGATCACGGAAAAACTGCTGAAAAGATTGCAGAGGCCCTTGAACTGGGATTTACTTCCGTTATGTTTGACGGAAGCCATCTTCCGTTTGAAGAAAACATTGCAAAAACCAAAAAAATAATTGCTCTTGCAGAACAGTATGATGCTGCCGTAGAAGCAGAAATCGGTTGTGTCGGCGGTTCGGAAGACGGCAGTGAGGATATAGCGATAAACTGTACAAAGCCTGCCGATGCTGTTCGCTTTGCAGGGGAAACAGGCGTGGATGCTTTGGCTGTTGCAATCGGCAATGCACACGGAAATTACAAATCCACTCCGAAGCTTCGTTTTGATATTCTGGAGGAATGCGCTGAGTCGGTTTGTGTTCCGCTTGTTCTTCACGGCGGAACGGGAATCAGCCCGGATGATTTTGTTAAATGCTCCAAAACGGGCATAAAAAAAATAAATATTGCAACTGCAACCTTTGATATGGTTGAAAAAACAGTTCGTGATTGTTATAATGAAAATAGTATTAACGGATACTATGATTTGCAGTCAGCCGAGGTTCATGGAGCTTATGAAAATGCCAAGCGCCATATCTTGATTTTCGGTTCAGATAATAAAGCGGAGGTATACTGAAATGAAGTATATAGAATTTGACAACTCAAAACCCATTGATTTTATTCCGATTGGCAGAATTGCAATTGATTTTAATCCGACCGATATGTATATGCCTCTTTCGGAATCATCAAATTTCAATAAATATGTCGGCGGTTCTCCTGCCAATATTGCTGTCGGCCTTGCACGCCTTGGCTGCAGGGTTGGATTTATAGGCTGTGTTTCCGATGATCAGTTCGGCGATTTTGTAACCAATTATTTTGATAAAGAGGGGATTGATACAAGCCATATTACCCGTGCCAAAAACGGCGAAAAGCTTGGCTTAACCTTTACCGAGATTCTTTCAAAGGAAAAATCCTCCATATTAATGTACCGTGATAATGTTGCGGATTTCTGCCTTGAGCCTGCTGATGTTGATGAGGAGTATGTTGCCTCTGCAAAAGCTATTGTAATCAGCGGCACTGCACTTGCACAGAGTCCGAGCAGAGAGGCTTGCCTTAAAGCAATGATGCTTGCCAAAAAGAATAATGTAAGAATTATTTTTGATATTGATTATCGTGAATACACATGGAAATCAATGGATGAAATTGCTGTTTATTACAGTCTGGTTGCACAGAATGCGGATATTATCATGGGTTCACGTGAGGAATTCGACTTAACAGAAGGCATTGTCGGTGTTAAGGCATCAGACCCGGATTCCGCTAAATACTGGCAGTCCTTTGGTGCTTCCATCTGTGTTATCAAGCATGGCAAGGAAGGCTCAACAGCTTATACAAATGACGGTAAATTTTATACAATTAAGCCGTTCCCTGCAGTTAAGCTTAAGGGCTTCGGCGGCGGAGATGGTTATGGCTCATCCTTCCTTTACAGCATTCTTCAGGGCAAGGAAATTATTGATTGTCTTGAATTCGGCTCTGCCTCTGCTTCTATACTGATCTCCGCACACAGCTGCTCGGATGCAATGCCGTCTGCTGCTCAGGTTGAACAGTTTATCAAGGAAAGCAAAGAAAAATACGGTGAAATGGTTGCCCGTGCATAAAATTCTATAAATTCAGCTCCCTGTTTCTGCAGGGAGCTTTTTCATGAAAAACGGTAATTCAAATCGGATGGTATGGCTGCGGAATATCAAGCATTTTACAAATCGTCTGCATCCTGAACGGGCTCTTCATATTCTCCGTTATAATAAGTGTCTGCCGTAATACCTGTGTAGCTTCCGTCAACGTCGCTTAAAATCTGATCGGGGCTGATGTAGGATGTTAAGTCTATAATTCTTGCTCCGTTTTTAATTTCTTTTTTATGCTCTTTATTGTTTTTCTTCATAAAAAATCACCTCGCTCATATTTTGAGCAAAGGTGATTTTTTTATACTCTGAAATTTTTAGATTTTTTCAACATCTATAACGGCAATTTTATCCATAAAGTCTTTTGGCGTTATAACCTCGCCCATATCAAAAAAGTCATCCATATTCAGATTGAAGTTATTAACAAAAACAGGCGTTTTTTCGTATTCAATATCAATATGAAGCCTTTTGGCATCTTCAATAATCTGCCGTGAATCATAATTGTTGCAATCATAATATCTGCATGCCTGAATTTCGTTGTTCTTAATATATTGAAGCACAATGTTTCGGCTGGATTTGGAAATAGAAATATATGCCTGAATATCCTTTTGAAGAGCCTGCCCCATGGTGATTTGTGCAACAGCCTTGCATGCTCCCGAATTCAGAAAAAACTCATTAATAAAAATGCTTTCAAGCGTGCTGGTATCATCCGGAACTACAATTGCAAGAATATTTTTAGAGGTTTTATTAGGGTAAATGTTTTTAATGAACGCCTTAAAATAATGCTGGCTTTCCGCAATTTTTTTTGCAAAGGCATGGTAAAAAGGAATATTGGGCTGGCTTGAAATTCCCGGAAGAGAAAAAGACTTGAATTCGCCCGCATTTCTGTCGTAAACAAGAATATTTGTATTTGTGATGATAACAGGTATGCTTTTTGCCATAAAATACACTTCCTAAAATAAATTATATATATTTTACTACAAATTGAGTATGAAATCAAATATTAAAAAATATGTAGAAAATGTGTAGAAATTATGTCTTAAATATGATAATATTGTTGTAGTAAAGGAGAAATTGGATATGGATAACAGAAATGATGAATTTGAAAGGGCAGATTTTGCCGATGATTTTTTTCAGGCGGCGGAAATAAATGCGCTGAATGATGAAGAAAACCGGATGAATCATCCCAAGGATAATAAGAGCAAAAGCAAGGCTGTAATCATTGCCGTTGCGGCAGTTGTTGCGGTTGTAGCTATTGCCTGCGGCATTTATTTTGGGTTCTTTCATGATAAAAAGGAGGAAGAAATCCCCACAGTGCCAAGCAGCTCAACAACAACAGAGGCTCCTGCCGTGATAACGAATCCTCTTACGGGGGAAGCCGGTTATAACGAAGCAGCTATCGGAAAAAGACCGGTTTCAGTTGTTATTGATAATGCCTCCGGCGCAAGACCTCAGTATAATATGAGTGCAGCAGATATTGTTGTTGAGGGCGAGGTTGAAGGCGGAGAAACCCGTATGCTCTGGTTCTTTGCCGATATGTCAAATCTTCCTGAGCAGGTTGGGCCAACCCGTTCTGCAAGGCCGAGCTTTGTTAAGTTTTCCGAGCTGTTTGATTCTGTGTATGTTCACTTCGGCGGCAGCCACAGCAAGGGTGATTACATCGGCGGATATGAAATCATCAAGCAGGACAATGTTGATGATATAGACGGTATGACAGTGTCCTCCTGCTTCAGAAGAACATCGGATAAGGTTAGTCCGCATAATGCTGTTCTTATCGGTGAAAATCTTTTGGCTGCAATTGAAAAGAAAAATTACAGAACGGATGTGGATAAAAGCTCATTTTCGGCATTGAGCTTTAATGAAAAAGTAAGCGCAGTGTCTGAAAATCCGTGCAATAATGTAACAGTTAAGTTTTCTTCAAAAACAAGAAGCCATACTTTTGCTTACAATACAGAAAGCAAAACATATACAAATCAGGGCGATTATAATACGCCTGTCAGCTTTACGAATCTTATAATTATGTATGCAGATTCAACTTATATAGACAAGCATGATTATAAGGGTGCAGGCAATACGGAAACCTATCTTAATTATAGTTTAACAAGCGGCAGAGGCCAGCTTGTTTCCTGCGGCTCGGTTGTAGATTTTGATTGGAGCGTGGATAACGGTATTCTTTCCTTCAAAGATAAGAACGGAAAAGAATTAAAGCTTAATCCGGGTAAAAGCTGGATAGCGCTTACTTCGGCAAATCATAACGGAAGTGCAAGCATTAACGGTTAATACAAATCATTTAATCAATGTTTTAATTAATAAATGAAAAGGAGACTGAAAAATGGGTATACCGATTATTATTCCAACCAGCAAAGAGGGCTTTAAGCGATGGATAAAGGTTGTCGGCGTTATTCTGATTGCTGTTGCAGTTTATTTATCTGCAACCAAGATTCAGCTTGCTGAGCCGAATTTTGTTAAGGCAGGCACAGTACCCTTTTCCGAAATGAATAAAACAGATGTATATGAAATAACTCAGGCAGTGGTTTTTGATAATTATGCACAATATACAAATAACAGTTATGTATACGAGTATTTTACAATTCTTGTTAAGGACAGCGACGGGTATTCAAAATATGCTTCTGTTGTAACAAGTGCGGATGATGCTGTTTATGAAAAGGTTATGGCCTTTAATAAGGATACAAGCCTTTATTACGGCGACTGCGTTTTAAGCGGCGGCTTTACCGCTGTTAAAATGGACGATGTAAAAATGGATAAGGATCATGCGGCAGATCTTAAGAAATGGTTTAATAAGGATATTTCAAACTGTCAGCAGTTTCTTAATGCAGAAGCGTCCGATTTAATTCTTACATATGCCTGTGCTTCGGAACAGGATTTTCCCGTATACAAGGAAAACCTGAAAAGTGAGAATATCAAATGGAGCGCTGTATCAGCCGCTCTTGTGTTGGGCGGAATAATCTGTATAGCTATCGGCGTATTCATGAGCAAAAAGGATAAGAAAAAAGCTCTGGAGGCTGCCGAAGCGAATGCGCAGTATTTTGATCCTGATGCAGTATATTATAATCCTGAAGCCCCGGCTGAAAATGCTGAAGCAGAGCCTACTCAGCAGGAATATGCTTCTGCTGCGGCGAATGCATACACGGTTTTACCTGAAGAGACAGCGGCTGAAAATTCAACTGAGGAGTGATTATAATGCTGCAGCCTAATTTGGAATACAATCCCAGGAAAAAAGGCAGAGCGCTGAAAATTATTGCTCAGATATTATCAACTCTGTTTACTGCTGTTATGATAATCGGATTTATTTCGTGTGTTGCAACAGATGCACCTCGATACATACCTGCTGAAAAAGTCAATCTTTATAATACAAACTATTATGATGTTTATGAATTAAAGGATTTAAAGGTTGTTTCAAAATATTCATCAGATGAAGATTTTGATTATTATCTTGTGCTTCTTCCATATAAGGATGAAACAATTAAGGCCGCATCTTTCAGAGGTTATAAATATTATTCTGATGAAGATGCCGAGAAAAAGGAATTTGTTGGCTCAACTATTTCTGTCGGTGTAACAGTAGATACGGTTGATCTGTATAATGATGATTTTAAAGAGGCATACAATCGTGCGGTTGATGATTTGAAAAACAACGGCATGCATGTAGTATCCACTGAATTGGATTTTACCTTTGCCTGTGAAAACAATGCTGATTTTTCGGATTATTATGATACTGATAAATCAAGTGCTGTTTTTTCAACTGTTTTTTTAGCCGTGCTTTCAATAGTGGGCGTTATACTGATGATTGCCAGCTACAAAAGCAGCAATTATAATCCTGAACAAACCTATTTTGTGCCGGGCAGTAATAAAACATCTTTGGATTTTGATTTTGATAAAAGGTTTTAAAGAAAAAGGCTTGTTTACCATTTGGTAAACAAGCCTTTTTTATACTATTTTAAGCCTTTAAGATATTTAAAGGTTTCCTTTTCTCCCTTTTCTTTCAGCATAATCAAAAGCTTTTCAAGCTCTGCCGAGGTTTCGGGATGAATCTGGATTCTTGCTTTTGCATTTTCAAAATATTGAAGCGGGTGTTCCTCTGTATAATTACTGCCCTGATAAATCTTACTTGCGGCAACCCTGTCGCAAAACATTTCCTTTAAATATTTTGTGGGCATTTTAATTGGTTCCATTCGCTTGGTTTTTGGGTTATAATCCATCCAATATTCATAATGATGTCTGTTTCTGCCCTTGTGATGCAGCCAGGCGGAGGAATACCCCTTTTTTTCACGCTCAATTTCATTCGGCGATTTTATGCCGACATAATATTTGGCACCCGGAATAAATTCGGTAGGGGAGTATTTTGATAAATCATGCTTTAAGCCCTGAAAGGGTATGCCGGCTTTGATGCAATGCCTTAAAACACAGTGCCTGTGCTTCGTTATCGTGTTAAAATGGGATAATGCTTTAAACATAGTGCTTTCCTAACAATTATAAGTAAAAAATATAGGCGGTATAGAACCACCTATATTATATATCATTTTTTCTTGAATTTGTCAAAGAAACTTTCTTTATCCTTATCGGAGCTTTTTGGAGCAGTTCCTGTATCGAACTGACGAAGAAGTTCCTTTTGTTCATTCGTAATATTCTTTGGAATGTCAACTACAATTCTTACGAATTCATCGCCTTTTCCAAATGAATTCAGCCGGTCAATACCCTTATTTTTCAGCTTAAATACTTCTCCCGGCTGTGTTCCTGCCGGCATATTGTATTTAACTGCTCCGTCAAGGGTCGGCACCTGAAGCTCTGCGCCAAGTGTTGCATCAACAAATGAAACATGCTGTGTAAACCAAACATTAAAGCCGTCTCTTTCAAAATACTGATGCGGCTTGATTCTTACAACAATTTTTAAATCACCTGCAGGTCCGCCGTTTGATCCTGCATCACCCATACCGCGCATGCTTACAATTTGGTTGTTGTCAATTCCGGCAGGTATTGTAACATCAATTTTGTTTTTGCGGCGCACTTTGCCTTTGCCTGCACATTTTTGGCATGGCGTTTCAATAATTTTACCGGTTCCGTTACAATCGGGGCAGGCACGCTGGGTGTTCATAACTCCGAATGCTGTTCTGCTCTGAACATTTATAACGCCTCTGCCTCCGCAATGCTGACAGGTTTTCGGGCTTGTGCCCTTTGCTGCGCCTGTGCCGTTGCATTCACTGCAGTTTTCCACTCTTGGTACATCAACGGTTTTTTTGCATCCCTTTGCAGCCTCTTCAAATGTAAGCGTAAGCTGAACCTGAATGTCTCTGCCTTTTCTTGGTGCATTTGGATTGCCTGAACCGCCAAAGCCTCCAAAGCCGCTGCCACCGCCGAAAAATGATGAAAAAATATCTCCAAGGTCTATATCTCCGTCAAAGCCGAATCCGCCGCCATAGCCTCCCTGGCCTGCACCGTAATTGGGATCCACTCCTGCAAAGCCGAACTGATCGTATCTTGCTTTTTTATCGGGGTCTGACAGCACTTCGTAAGCTTCATTGCATTCCTTGAATTTTTCTTCTGCAACCTTGTCATTGGGATTCAAGTCGGGGTGATATTTTTTTGCTGTTTTTCTGTATGCTTTTTTTATCTCGTCCGAAGAGGCACCCTTCTGAACACCGAGCACCTCGTAATAATCTCTTTTTTCTTCGGGCATAATTGCCTCCGTAAGTAAGTTATTTAAATAGGGTATCCCGCGCAAAAATGAACGGGATACCTTTGATGTTGTTTAATTGTTTATTGATTAGTTGTCTTCAACCTCAGTGTAGTCTGCATCTGTATAATCAGCACCGCTGTTATCAGCAGTCTGCTGTGCTGCAGGATCTGCACCCTGAGCAGCCTGTGCTGCCTGATAAAGCTTCTGTGAAACCTCATAGAATTTTGTCTGTAAATCCTCTTCTGCAGCCTTAATAGCATCAAGATTATCGCCTTTAAGTGCTTCTTTTAATGCTTCTGCCTTGGTTTCAAGAGCGCTCTTGTCATCTGCGCTGAATTTATCTCCGTTTTCGGAAAGCAGAGTTTCTGTCTGATAAACCATCTGCTCAGCGCCGTTTTTAAGATCAACAGCCTCTCTCTTCTTTTTATCCTCATCGGCAAACTGCTCTGCTTCTTTAACAGCCTTTTCAATATCCTCTTTGCTCATGTTGGAGGAAGCTGTAATGCTGATGTTCTGTTCCTTGCCTGTGCCTAAATCCTTGGCTGATACATGAACAATGCCGTTTGCATCAATGTCAAAGGTTACCTCAATCTGCGGCACACCGCGACGGGCCGGAAGAATGCCGTCAAGATGGAACATACCCAATGTTTTGTTATCTTTAGCAAATTCTCTTTCACCCTGAAGAACGTGAACCTCAACAGAAGTTTGGTTGTCTGCAGCAGTTGAGAAAATCTGAGATTTCTTTGTAGGAATAGTTGTGTTTCTTTCAATGATAACGGTGTTTACGCCGCCCATTGTTTCAATACCAAGTGAAAGCGGAGTAACATCAAGAAGAAGAAGACCTTTAACATCTCCGCCGAGAACACCGCCCTGAAGAGCAGCGCCCATAGCAACGCATTCATCAGGGTTGATACCCTTGAAAGGCTCTTTGCCGCTGAATTTCTGAATGGCTTCCTGAACTGCAGGGATTCTTGTTGAACCGCCTACAAGAAGAACCTTGTCAATTTCATTCATGGAGAGTCCGCTATCCTTCATAGCCTGACGAACAGGACCCATTGTTGCTTCAACAAGGTCTGCTGTCATCTGGTTGAACTGAGCTCTTGAAAGCGTTAATTCAAGATGCTTAGGACCTGTTGCATCAGCTGTGATAAATGGAAGTGAAATCTGAGCGGTTGTCATACCTGAGAGGTCAATCTTTGCTTTTTCGGCAGCTTCTTTAACGCGCTGCATAGCCATTTTATCTGATGAAAGATCAATGCCGTTTGATTTCTTGAATTCGGCAACAATCCAGTCCATAACCTTTTTATCGAAATCGTCGCCGCCGAGGCTGTTGTTACCTGCTGTTGCAAGAACCTCCTGAACGCCGTCGCCCATTTCAATGATAGATACATCGAATGTGCCGCCGCCAAGGTCATAAACCATAACCTTCTGGTCATCTTCTTTGTCAATGCCGAAGGCAAGTGCTGCAGCAGTAGGCTCGTTGATAATTCTCTTAACCTCAAGGCCTGCAATTTTTCCTGCGTCTTTTGTAGCCTGACGCTGTGCATCCGTGAAGTATGCAGGAACCGTGATTACTGCTTCTGTTACAGTGTCGCCAAGATAGCTTTCTGCATCGGCTTTAAGCTTCTGAAGAATGATAGCTGAAATTTCCTGCGGTGTGTATGCCTTGCCGTCAATGTTTACCTTATAATCTGAGCCCATATGTCTTTTGATAGAGCTGATTGTTTTTTCGGGATTGGTAATTGCCTGACGCTTTGCAACATTACCAACCATTCTTTCTCCGTCCTTGCTGAATGCAACAACAGATGGGGTTGTTCTTGCACCTTCTGCGTTAGCGATAACAACCGGCTCACCGCCTTCAATAACGCTTACACAGCTGTTTGTTGTACCTAAATCAATA